>CAYJHX010000551.1:0-1015 GCA_964369395.1 uncultured Desulfovibrionaceae bacterium | reverse complement strand
CAGCACACGTTCTTGGGCAGGCAAGGTGAGGGAAGCTTCGACAATGCAGGCGCGCAAGTCAAAACCGGCGGCCTCTTCAGTAGCATAGTTAGGGGAACCGCCGTAAAGAGCGCGAGCTTGTGCCTGCATGAAACAAAGATGAAGTGTTATATGCATGAGGCAAGTGTACGGGAAGAAGCCTTCTTTTTCAAGAGTGTTACTTATCTACATTTTCCCATTTATCGGTGGGGAGCCATTGTCTAAGCACACGCTCAAGTTCTTTAATGATGAGAGGCTTAGAAAGAAAATCGTTCATGCCGGCGCGGATAAATTCCGAACGCACATCGCCCACTGCATTGGCAGTAAGGGCCACAATGGGCACCACGCAAAAGCGATCGCCGCTTAAGTTGCGAATATGCTCTGTGGTTTCTACACCGTCCATCTTGGGCATCATATGATCCATGAAAATAACATCATAGGCTACTTGACGCACGTTTTTGATGGCTTCTTCGCCGGAAAGCACGGTATCTACGGAGATATTATATTCTTCAAGCACGCTTTGGGTGATGATAAGGTTGATGCTGTTATCGTCTACCACAAGAGCGCGTACACCGCGTGTGGTTAAGCCAAAAGTGGTTTCATTGGAGGCGGCGCTATCACTGGCGTGGAAATTATTGCCTTCAAGGAGGCGGGCAAGAATTATGGTGGTCAAGGGGGCGTAGGCGACGGTGACATTGTCTGGCACGTCTTTGCCTTCAAAATAATTGCGCGAAAGGGCAATGATATTGATATGGGGCATGGCTGCGGCGTCTATCTTTTCCAATTTAGCGTATTCCATAAAGACGTGGCTGCAGTTACCTAAGTTTTCCATATCGCTAATAACGCAGGCAGGAATGCCCATGGTATTAAGCTTATGGCACAAAAAGTTTGCTTTTTCTGGTAAGTCTAGCCATACAGCAGCCTTTACTTCTGTTACATCGTTTTTAGCCAGTAGAGGGGTGGCATCTTTGACAATTTGTGGAATTTCAAAAGAAAA
>CAYJHX010000550.1:0-1025 GCA_964369395.1 uncultured Desulfovibrionaceae bacterium | reverse complement strand
CTTTTACCCTTATTTCTTTGGGGAAAACAGGTATAAAATATCCTCGAGAAGAGGTGTTGGTTACCAATTATATGGCGTAAATTATACTTTTTCCATCGTCTATATGCCGGTGTGTCGTATGTTATACGACACAAGCTATGGTAAGCTAGGCAGGCGGCGGAAGTATATTCCGCCTTGCCTTTGTAGCCTGTTAAATCCCTTTGCTTTCAATGGCTTTAGCTGGGCAAACTGTGTAACAGCTACCACATTCATCACAGCGGCTACCGTCAATGGCGTAAGCTTCTCCTTGTTGAGATATGGCGCTAAAGGTACAAACTTTTTCGCATTCACCACAGCTTATACAAATTTCAGGCTGTACGCGCAGGCCAGGGGAAACAGGGGCCATATTTCCAAAGCTAAAACGCTTTCGTAATAATTTATGGTCGCGGTGCTCTTTTTCAAAATCGTAATCGTACATTTCGCCATGAAATCTGTGCAAGCAAAAACCGGTAATTTGTGGGTATCTTTTATGATCTTCTATAAGGTAAGCAAAGCGCGGATCGTTTTTAGCTTTGGCTTCTTCAATGGTAAACTCGCGCACATCGCCGCTGACCCGTACAAAATATCCCGGCGCACTGTAACAGGTGCCTTCTTCTACCCACTCAATGGCAGAGTTGGCATGTAGGCCGCAAGCACTCAATTTTTTATGTTCTTTAAGCTGTTTATAAAAGGGTTTTGTGGTCATGGTGAGAAAGTACAAGCCATCATCATCGTAGGTGAAAAAATGGGCTATGCGGCTTTCGGGATAGCCGTTATTGATGGTGGAAAAGGTCATGGAGCCGATTTTTTCGAAAAATTCAAAAATTTCTTTGATATGCATAGTTTTTCTCCTGCACTTTTACGTGTTGCGTGGGGTCTTTTGCTTTATCAGGCCGTTGAAAAAGTACAATCTACTTTGTCAGACGTGTTTTTTTGTTACGGCATAGGCATAAGAGGTCTCGTATAATAAAAAAACGTTGTCTTCTTCGTATCTTACATTTTTTGAA
>CAYJHX010000549.1:0-1060 GCA_964369395.1 uncultured Desulfovibrionaceae bacterium | reverse complement strand
CGTTGCCCCAAAGCTTTAGATATTTGTAAAAGTACAATACCTACATGGCATACACTTAATGAAAAACATAAAGTACGTTGCCACTTATACAGTAATTTAGTATGAAAACATGTTTAACCATTGATATTTAGTCTCAATTCCTATAGACTATTCATTGTGTTCTTAGCAATAAGGAAAATATTATGCGACGTTTACTCTTTGTAAGTATCATTGGGGTGGTACTCATATTCACCTTTATTTTTTTCTTACAAAACCGTACCTATCTTCTTATCCAAAATACGGATTCAAACAGTACATATGCGGTATACTTACCAAAAGATAGTAAATTTTGCATAAAATTCACTCACTCTGTGGCTTTAAGCCCCGTAGAAGAATGGTTTTACACCGAAAAGGAACGTATTGTTTTAGAATCTACTGTGTACGAAGACTTTGGCGCTGGCTTGCCCCATGATGTAAGCCATGGACAGAAAATGCTTGTGAAAGATGGAAAGATACACATTACAGGCTACAATGTTTCTTTATTAAGCTTGCAGGCACGGGTAGGTCGTGTGGCAAACCACGAGTTGCTCATAAAAAAAGGAAAGGATGCTCCTATAATGCAGATCCCATTGCAGCACTTTGCCCCTGCTGGTAAAACTGTAAAGTTTTCTGTGCAAGAAGTCCCCTACTCCATAGCCATGCGAGAATCATGGGAAGATATCACTTTCCACACATCAGACTAAAAAGGTCTCTATACATACGTGAATATTCCTTTTAAGAAATCATCACATACGAATTTAACAAAAAATAATTATCAAGACAGCCTTAAAATATATGTTACACCTAATTTTAACCTAAGGAGACGCCATGAGTCATAAAGAACATATGGAAGATCGCATTACAGAGTCCAGCAAGGGACTTGGCCTTGAAGAAGGTGGTAAACTTGATGCGTCTGTGGCAGAGCAAATGCAAGATAAAGTAGACGTTTCAGATATTGTGGCAAAATACGACAAAGAAGCCACATATAGGCAATTTAAAGGCGCCATGGATATTTTTGTCCGCATACTTTGTGTTGCCTTTT
>CAYJHX010000548.1:0-1073 GCA_964369395.1 uncultured Desulfovibrionaceae bacterium | reverse complement strand
GGCTACACCAAAAACTTTCGGGCGAACCTGTGCCTTGCGAGATACAACTTATCCGTAAAAGCTTTCGTGGTGAAGATATCGTGGTGGGCTATACGAAAGATTTACGCGACCTTAAAGCCAGTCAAAAAGAAGCCTCCGATGCTAAAGCATTGCGACAAATAATACTGAGCACTATGCCCATAGCTGTCGTTTTTCTTAACAAAGAATTTGAATTTTTCGATTGCAATACCGAAGCCATTTCGCTCTTCAGTGCCGAAAATAAAGAAGATTTTTTACGCGTATACAAAGATCTTGATCCTGAATTTCAACCCGACGGCACCCTTTCCTGTGAAAAAAATGATGCCGTCATTCGCGCCGCCTTTGAAAATGGCTACAATCGCTTTGAGTGGGAACACATAGACATGCAAGGCCGAGCGTTACCCGTAGAAGTAACTCTGATACGCTCTTTTTTCCGTGGTGAAGAAATTGCCGTGGGCTATTTACGTGATTTACGCGAATTTAAAACCATGTTGTATCAAATTCAGGCCGTCAGTGAAGACTTGCGCAAAGCCAAAGATGCCGCCGAACAAAGCACCAGAGCCAAGAGTGAATTTCTTGCCAATATGAGCCATGAAATTCGTACTCCCATGAATGGTATTCTTGGCCTTTTACACTTGCTCAGCGGCACGCCGCTGCAAGCGGAACAAAAAAATTATGTAGATAAAACACTCTATTCTGCCAATAACTTATTACGTATTATCAATGACATCTTGGATTTTTCCAAAGTCGAAGCCGGTAAGCTTGAAATAGAGGCCACGCCTTTCACCCTAACGCAAATTTGCAAGGAGGTGCAAGACCTTTACTCTGCTCCCATACAGGAAAAAGGCCTAGATTTTGTCCTTTCTGTAGACCCTATGGATGTAGAGTATATGCTCGGCGATCCTTTACGCTTAAAGCAAATTTTATTTAATTTGGTGAGTAATGCCACCAAATTTACCAAGCGCGGGCACATTGCGCTGTCTATAAAGCAACAAAGTCAATCTGAACATTCCATCACCTGTCTTTTTTCTGTAAGCGATACGGGTATTGGCTTA
>CAYJHX010000547.1:0-1086 GCA_964369395.1 uncultured Desulfovibrionaceae bacterium | reverse complement strand
TCGCTATGACTTGATATTACAACGAAAGTCATTGCGAGCGAAGCGAAGCAATCTATGTATTTCAGCAATTTTAAGAATTGTGCAGGATTCTTATTTCTGATAAAATGTCATTTTGAGGGAGTATATCACAGGTATACACTCTCTAACAGTCTGCTAAAACAACGTTTTTTTCTTACGCTTGGCAGGTGTTTTTTCCATGTCGTTACCATTTTCATAGACAGTATTGTCGCCCATATTGTTGCCTGTCTCCGTACTTTTTATGGTGTTATCATTCATGTCAGTATAGGTGGCAATATCGTCATTGGCGTGCGCGTCATTGTCTTTGTTGTCATTCTCGTTATTGTTGCCGTTATGCCTGTTTAGGGTGTCGGTGTTTTCGTCCTCGCTCTTTGTATCTTCCTTTTTTGTTCGCGAAAACTTTTTACCATTTTCGGAAATGGCTTCTACGCGAACCCTTGCTGTTCCGGCTTCGTGCATACCCAGTTTGTGGGCGGCGCGGCGCGAAACGTCGATAATACGATCGTATTTAAAGGGGCCACGATCATTGACGCGTAATACCACGCTTTCGTCATTTTCAAGATTGGTCACCTTAACCACTGTACCTAAGGGCAAAAGTTTATGGGCTGCCGTCATGGCGTTTTGATTATAGCGTTCACCATTGGCCGTTTTTTTGCCATGAAAACCTGGGCCATACCAAGATGCCATGCCTATTTCGTCATAGCCTTCCCCTGTTTGTAGGGGGTAATATTTATCGCCGCGTACTGTGTAGGGACTGGTGCCGCGCACTTTACTTTTGGGCGCGCTGCTGCAAGCTGCTAGGGTAAACATACAAGCGCAGAGGAGCAAGAGCAGAAGGGTATTGCGTAAGAAAGTGGGGTGTAGGGTCATGGCTTTTCAATAAATTTTTGTTATGTGGCTATATTGCTCTAAAAAATGTAAGATTATACTAAATATGTAAAAATATATAGCTAAGTTACATATTTCAAATATGCCACAATGGAAGTTATTTTGAAAGGGGGGCTGGGGGAAAACTTTTTTTCAAAAAAGTTTTCCCCCAGAAGATTTTATCAACATTCTGAAGTTTTA
>CAYJHX010000546.1:0-1089 GCA_964369395.1 uncultured Desulfovibrionaceae bacterium | reverse complement strand
AGGCGCCGCCAAGGCTCCTGAAAAGAAATAAACCATTCTTTTCTCCATAAAGATATAGTAAGTAATACGACTTTCTGACTTAGAAAGTCGTATTTTTTTTAAGTTACGTAAGCCCTCCATTTTTTTGGGGGCTTACTTGTATTTGCACCATAAGCGTTTTATTGATACAAATAGCAAAAACTTTTTAGAGTACACAAAAGTTTTTGCCACATGCTATTTTCAACACATAAAGAGGAAAACACTATGAGCGAAGTCATCACCATGGATGTACAAAAAATTCTTTCCATTTTACCCCACCGCTACCCTTTTATGCTCATTGATAGGGTGGTAGAATGCGTGCCAGGTTCGCACATTAAGGCCTATAAAAATATTACTTTTAACGAACCTTTTTTCCAAGGCCACTTTCCGGATATTCCTATCATGCCCGGCGTGCTTATCTTAGAAGCGCTGGCTCAAGCAGGTTGCCTTTTGGGTACTGCTGGCGCTGAAGATGCGGGCAACAAACTCTTTTTATTCACCGGTCTTGATGGCGTAAAATTTCGTAAACAAGTGGTTCCTGGTGATAGGCTTGACCTTGAGTGCTCAAACCCTCGCTGGAAATTACAATTGTGCAAAATGGACGCCAAAGCCTATGTGGATGGCAAGTTAGCGGCGCAGGCGACTATATCTGCTGCTATTACCCCCCGCTCATAATGGGCGCACAATGGGCTATCTGCTGCGTCAGGCTCACTTTTTCTTTCGACATGCACCAGAAGAGTGCTATGTCTTCAAGAAAAAGCTTCGCCTTCCTTGCAGCTAACCCATTGTGCACCCATTATGGCTATAGTGAACTGTTGCTAGTGAATATTGAAAGAGACTGTCTGCTAGGTTAAATTTGCTTTTTCTTTCGGCATGCACCAGAAGAGTCCGACCCAAAGGGCTTGTAGCCGTTAGATGAGGAACGAATCTTACGGATATCGTGCGCCTAGGCGTCATTCCTTGCGCAAAAAGCGAGCCTTCCTTGCAGCTAACCCATTGTGCACCCATTATGGCTGTAGTGAACTGTTGCTAGTAGATATTGAAAAAGGCTGTCTGTTGCGTAGGTTTACT
>CAYJHX010000545.1:0-1091 GCA_964369395.1 uncultured Desulfovibrionaceae bacterium | reverse complement strand
TGCACCATGTCCACAGCCTCTCGACCATTATTGGCAAATTGGATATCAAGATGATATTCTTCCATCATAGCCGCGGCAATTTCTTGGTTAATAAGGTTATCTTCCACCACAAGGATTTTTTTACCACGTAAAGATTTACTCTTGTGTTGCACATGGTCTTGTTGCATATCGGAAGAAGAATTCACATATTCTTCTAACATATTTTTTGAGGCTACTTGTACTGGCAACGTGCAGATAAAGGTGGCTCCTTGACCCAAGGTAGATTGCACAGAGATATCTCCACCCATAAGCTGCAAAATACGCTTGCTGATGGCAAGCCCCAAGCCCGTACCTCCAAACTTGCGCGATGTGGACGTATCTGCTTGAGTAAAAGGCTGGAACAAAGCGCTGGCCTGCTCTGCAGAAAGCCCAATACCGGTATCAGTAACGCTGCATTCTAAAATATAGTGTGTATCGCTTTGCTCTTCTTTCACGCGTACATGCAAGGCCACATGCCCTTTTGCAGTAAATTTAATAGCATTACTCAAAAGATTTAAGAGCACTTGATTCAATCTTTCACCATCGCCCACCACAATTTGCGGTACATTGGCATCAATGGAACGTCGGAATTCTAGGCCTTTCTCCTGAGCAGAGAAATACGTAATGCTATACACAGCATCAATATTTGTGTGCAAGTTAAAAGGCACACTTTCCAAAGCCATTTTATTGGCTTCTATTTTAGAAAAATCTAGAATATCATTGATGATACGCAACAAGCCTTTGGCAGAAATGGTAATTTTTTCAATATAATTTAACTGTGTCGAGCTTAAATTGCTTTTGTCAAAAACATGTAGGAAGCCTAGTACGGCATTCATGGGCGTGCGTATTTCGTGGCTCATGGTGGCTAAAAAGTCGCTTTTAGCTCTGGCGGCTTGCTCGGCAGCATCTTTGGCAACGATAAGTTCTTTTTGTACATCATGAATGGCCGTCACATCGTGCGCCCATAGCATATTGTGCCATTTTCCAAACCACGTAACCCCAATGACCGAAATACTCAATTTACGTACTTTATCATCGGCGCCAAGCATATCTACCAATACATCATACACATT
>CAYJHX010000544.1:0-1097 GCA_964369395.1 uncultured Desulfovibrionaceae bacterium | reverse complement strand
TAAAACGCTCCGGTAGGTAATTGAAATTCGTAGCCGGCTTCGGTCAACACTTCAGCCATGGCATCACGGCGTGCTTTATACACGCCCACATCCACTTGCGAGCCCAAAGCCGCAGCCATAATATGTTGCCCCACCACCGGTGGATTCACATAACCTAAAATGCGATTGCACAAGGTGAGCGCCCCCATAAGCTCTGCGCCCTCCTCCAACAAAGGAGAAATAAGCACATAACCCAAGCGTTCGCCCGGCAAAGATAAATTTTTAGAAAAGGAAGAAACAACCACAGCATACTTGTACATGGGCAACAGCGAAGGCACTTCCACATCAAAAGCCAAAAAGCGATAAGGTTCATCTGCCAACAACCAGATGGGCTTACCAAATTTTTCTGAGCAACGGGTCAGCACATCCACAACACCTTGCAATTGCGCCTTGCTATACACTACCCCTGTGGGATTATTGGGAGAATTCACAATAAGTACACGAGTATTTGCAGAAATGGCGGCTTCAAGAGCGGCTAAATCCGGCGCAAAGGTATCGGCGTCAGTGGGAACGGATTTAAAGGTAGCTCCATGATTTTCAGCATAAAAGCCGTATTCTACAAAGTACGGAGCAAAGGCGAGCACTTGTTCCCCTTCATTAAGCACAGCACGGAAAAAAGCATTCAGCCCGCCGGCCGCACCACAAGAGAGCATGACATGGTCTGCAGTAAGACTAACGCCTTGTTCCTTGCTTTCGTGTTTAGCCAACATTTCCTTGGCCCAAGCATAGCCCCCATTAGGCATATACCCAAAAGAAAAAGGCTCGTGTGCCTTATCAGCCAAAGCGCGTAAGCCTTCACCTACAGCAGGAGGAGGAGGCAAATCTGGATTGCCAAGGCTAAAATCGTACACCTTATCAGCGCCAAATTCTGCCTTCAATTGGGCTCCGGCTTCAAACATACGGCGAATCCACGACGAATTTTTCATATATCCTGTTACTCGTTGGGAAAGTATTGACATAAAAACTCCTTATATTTTTCATTATTTAGTATAGCCATAAAATCAACGAGAAAAACATACGCTGTAGTTAAAGTTTTTTCAACTGCATAAATAAAGACT
>CAYJHX010000543.1:0-1100 GCA_964369395.1 uncultured Desulfovibrionaceae bacterium | reverse complement strand
TTGGTATTACAACGAAAGTCATTGCGAGCGAAGCGAAGCAATCCATGTATTTTAGTAGTTTTAAGAATTATGCATTTCTCATAAATATCTTAAGCCCCTACGTAATGATTTACGTAGGGGCTTTAAGATATTGCACAGGCTTCTAATGGCTTGTTAAGGAGTATCTTTTATTGCGAGCGGATTATGCCCGTTTATTTTGTAAAGAATGTAAAAGTCCATATTCTCACCTATGAGCTCATAATAGTCAGAATAGGTAAAATACTCTATATCAATCCATGTGCCTCTCAAAGCATCTAAAATTTTTACATTATTCATATCTACAAAAGGAAGAGAAACTTCTTTCCCATTTTTTTGCTTTACAAAATACGGTACGCCATCGCCTTCTTGAAGAGTAATGGGTTGCACGCTTTCTTTGTGAAGAGTATATTTTTTGGCTGCTTCTTGTGCAACGGCCTCATACGTTCCGTCAAGCATACCTCGCATGCCACAATGCTGCCAAGGTACAGCGTATGTTATTTTCAAAGCTTTAGAAGTCATTGTGCCGGCAACATTATTGGGTACTATTTTCTTCAGCACAGGATTGACAAGCATATCCCCTTTGCAAACAAAATTTTCGCCCTCTTTTGTGCATATATTACTATAGCTACATGCCCAAGCCCCTTCAGAAGAGCCACCCTCAATGACAAGATTGAACATATTGTCATCGTACCAAATTACCTGAGCCTGTGTAGACGAAGCATCATCACTGCGTGTATAAACGCTTATAGGCGATGTGCCTTCATTTGCCGCAACATTTTTTACAAAAGGCACTTTTTGCGCTAGCAAAGAAACTAAAAAACAAAAAATAACGAAAAAAAGTGCCCTAGTTTTGCGACGCATAGTGTTCTCCTACAAAGGTTTGTATTACTTCAGAAGCGCTGATGAGAGAGCCCTGCACAGTTATGATTTCATTTGTTTTTCCAGATAAATACGAGCTTGGAAATAACGATTCAAAATATCTTCGGCATAGCTACGGTAGGAACCGCCTACATAACTTTTCATAGCCTTATAAATATCTTCTTTATGATGATCATAAAAAGCGCGAAAAACTTCCGTCCCAA
>CAYJHX010000542.1:0-1102 GCA_964369395.1 uncultured Desulfovibrionaceae bacterium | reverse complement strand
CTGCAATACCTTGTGAGTATTACAGGCCTTTTTTAAGAGCATTATTTGGTGGAGGTGGGGAGAGTCGAACTCCCGTCCGAAAACGTTCCACAACAAAGCTTCTACAGGTTTAGTTCAGGATTTATTCTCGTCGCAGATGTGGCCCCTGAACAGGCAATCCTTGACCAGTTCGCTGTAAGATTCTCGCGTTAGCACCAGTAAACGCATGCCTTCGCCAGCCTAATAGTGTGTCGCCGCACCGGATTATTAGGCGTCATCCGGATTGACGAGGTCATCGAGTGACCGTTGCCGCGCTGGTATTAAGCAGCGTAGGCGTAGTCGTAATCGTTCTTGGCAATTACTTTGATGCCGCTTTTTACGAGGCCAGCGGCGCCTCGACCTGCCACTTTGGCTTCCACATCCCCGTCGAAACCAATGCACCCCCAATGTCACTTGGGCTAGACATAATTAACTACTTTACATAAAAAAGCAAGGCTTTTTATGGTATGATTTTGCTGCAGTTTACATTTTTTACCATACAAAAGGTCATGTTTTTCAAAATACTATCTTAACAACCTTCTTCTTTCCGTTATTTTTCGGAAAAAAATGTTGTTTGCCGTACTTCATGAAGAGTCATTTCAACTAGAAACGAGTTGTTAAGGTGTAATTATTTATTGAGCCAATTTTGCGCCTGCCATAAAACAATCACGATTTAAGGGATTATTTTTCCCTTTTTTGGCGAAATAGGCATCAATACCATCAGCAAAGTCATCAACAGGAGCTAAGCCAGATGCTGCAATTGCAGCACCGAGCATCATAATGTTTGCACCGCGTGGATTTTTTAATTCCATTGACAATTCAGTTGCTTGCACCTCAACAACACGAATGTCTTTACGAAATTCTCTGTTTTTCACCATGCTGGTATTTACTATCAAGATACCGTCTTTTTTGATGTTATTTTCAAAATTGTTTACGGCACCTTCATTTAATGCAATAAGTACATCAATTTCTTTGAAAAACGGATTTGAAATTTTTTTATCAGAAATACGAAGATGACAGCTTGCTGTTCCGCCACGCATTTCTGAGCCATAAGATGGAATCCATGTTAATTCCTTTCCTGCAT
>CAYJHX010000541.1:0-1103 GCA_964369395.1 uncultured Desulfovibrionaceae bacterium | reverse complement strand
GGATATTTTCAATATATTTCAATGCAATATATACTTTTTAAGGGTGAACTATTTATATAGATGAAGTTAAAACAACAGAAGCAGTTGCCATGGCTATGGCTGTAAACTCAAAAATATTAAGGTAGAAAATAATAATCATACATGCAAATAAGCTAACCAAAGGAAGCATAAAATATGATTACAGAAACTAAAGTATGGCATGATGAAATAGGACTCGAAAGCAAATTTGAGGGACTTTATTTTGAAGGAAACAGAATATGCAAGGAATGCGCCATTGCTGTAACAGGTTATTACAGTCAAATGTTTAATGGCAGACCGTCACAAAGTTTTCACATAGAATGTAATAGTGAGACATGTGGTGACATAGAAGTAGGAGGTAACAATACTCAAACCATTTACCCTCCAATCAGAAACCCCTACGCACCAATATATATTACAGGCTCTATGAAGCTTGCAAATTTTGCTACGAAAGGTTCTGGAAAAGTAGTTGTTACCTGTTCTTATGAAAAAAATGAATATAATACAAAGTCAGTTTCTTGGGGAGATGAAACAGGTTTTAAAAGCAATATTGAAAGTTTATGTCTTGACGATGACAGATATTGGGAACATTGTACTATTCTTATAGAAAACAAAGACAATATGCATACAGGGTGTATGATTACGCTACTTGAAAATGGAGATTTACACCCCATATGTACAGGAAAATGGTGTGTGATTACCAATAATAATCCAATAATGTATACGATTCCCATCAAGAGAAAATCTTCACTTGCTATTGCTGGATACATCTCAAACCATAATATGCTTTTTAGCGGTGGTGCTAAAATAACGTTAACCGGATATTATAAATGATAGACGTGTTATACATATTTTATAGCAAAATAAAATTTTAGATTTAAAAGACTTCTCCATTAAAAAAGTAATACTATAGAGGTCTAAAATAAAGAGGTGGAGTTATGACTACAATAGACCCTCAAATACAAAGCTCTCTCTTGAGAGCGTCCATGTTGGCAATGCTCATAGATTCAAACGGAAAATTGAAAGATAATTAGTCGAACATTAAAAACACATTTTCAAGAGTTAAACACTCTTCTTTCTTCAGT
>CAYJHX010000540.1:0-1103 GCA_964369395.1 uncultured Desulfovibrionaceae bacterium | reverse complement strand
TCTATTTGTATTCGCAAGTTAGTGAATATTACACTTCTTTACAGAAAGCTAAGGTGAGGCAAGTATCAATTTTTCCTTTTCCTTTACAATTAAAAACAAGTAATAAAACACTTGATTTTACAAATTTGAATCTTTTGGAGGCAGAGCTTGTAAAAAAGACTTACAACATTGCTGAAGAAGGATCAATTCAAGCCTTATTACAGCATATTAACAACAAATCTCTTTCTTATGAAGAGTTTGTGCATTGGGGGGAGAGTTTGGACTTATTCGTCAAACAGAAAAAAAGTAGTGTAAGCAACAGTAATATAGTGCCTGCTTTTACTTGTGAACCACACACTACGAGTAATCCTGTAAAATTTGATGAGATAAGCCTTGAGCACATCCTCCCAACAAAGGGAGTTTCCCTCATCTATGGAAAGAAAAATGTAGGTAAGAGCAATGTCGTTTTAGGATTTATTAAAGCTCTTACACAGCATCAAGATTTTGGGGGAATAAGAAAGGTTCCTTCGCCTCATCCTGTGATTCTTTTCGACACAGAAACTATGGCTGAAAGCTTTAATGCAAGGCTACGTCAGTTTGGACTTACAGAAAATCTCAATGACAACTTACATTGCCTTGTAAAACTTTCTTGTCCTCCAGACTCTGAATGGGCTCAATTTGATTTATCTAATCCAGATCATCGTCAGATGCTACAAGAGTACGGCTATTTTGTAAATGCGAAGCACATTTTTTTTGATAACATCACATCCGGCGTAAAAGCCGGTGGCACTTATACACAGAAGATATTTGGTGATATTTTCTCTTGGACTCCTAAGCTACATGAAAAGAATATGGGCTTTATTATTGTGCATCATGCCCATGACGATGGGCAAAAAAGCAGTATATATGCCGAAGTGCGTGGTAGCAATGAGCTCATTATTCGTTCCCATACCATAATGATCCTTATTGGCTGTGATGAAATCGCGAAAAATATAACGCCTAGCCCTGACCATGTACGAGCGGCAGCTAAAAAACTAGGTGCTACTGTAGGTATTTATTTCAAGACCTGTAACAGCCCGTTGAAAAAGTCACTCTATCCCTGTAAACTCCTTTTCACAGGGAGG
>CAYJHX010000539.1:0-1109 GCA_964369395.1 uncultured Desulfovibrionaceae bacterium | reverse complement strand
AATAGTGTTCTGCCCATATTTGCGCATCTTTTCCATTTTGCAAAATATCATCAAAAGTGAAGACACATTTTTTTTTAGGGCTTAATCCGTGACTTAAAGGGTGAATGCCCACCACATTACATCCTGCCGCATGTAATTCTTCAAGGAAAAGCCCATACATATGTGGTGAAGCCATGGTTCCGGGGTAAAAAAGAACAGTTACCGCTTGAGGGTGGTTTTCTAAAACAGAAAGGGCAATGGTGTTCTTTTGCGAAGAAATAAAGACAGTACGCGCATGTTGCAGATGGAACGGCTTCTTTGCTGTGGCAGTACGTGAAAGAGATGTTTGTTTACAACGTTGGATGATGGAGGATAATATAGACATATTGTGTAAACTACCTATAACAGTCTGTAGAAAAAGTCTGTTTCAAAAAAATCTGAAAATGTCATTTTCAACAACCTGATAACATCTGTAGAAAAAAGCCGATCACCTAAGTGGCGACCGGCTTTTCATTTTTTACAGCAAAGGGACGATTAGTTATTCTCGCCTTCAGCGCCTTCGTCTTTCACCTTAGAGATAACAGAAACGATGGCAAAATTTTGGTCGTAATGGGCTTGCACATTGGCAGGCAATTCTAAGTCAGCTACGCGAAGGCTCGAGTTTAAGCCCATTTCGGTAACGTCCACCACAATCTTCTTGGGAAGGTCTTGAGGTTTGCCTACAAGGTAGACACGCTCACGGTAGGTTTCAAGCTTACCACCCATTTTTACACCCTTAGAAGTACCGGTAAATTCGATATTTACTTGTACTTTTACAGGCTTTTCAAGGTCTACGCCATAAAAATCAATGTGTGTAAATTCATTTTTATAGGGGTGACGCTTGGCTTCCCAAATCATGACAGGATGGCTTGTTTTTGTGCCTTTGTCATCAATTTCAAGAGTAAAAACAGCAGTACGTCCCATTTCGGCATACATTTTTTCCAAAGGAAGAGCAGGCATTTGCACGGCTACATTGTCGCCTTTGGCAGTATAAAATACACCGGGAACCATGTTTTCTACACGGAGACGGCGATTGTAGCCTTTTCCGAGGCCGTCGCGCTTTTGAGCGTTCAAAACTTTTTCTATGGACA
>CAYJHX010000538.1:0-1113 GCA_964369395.1 uncultured Desulfovibrionaceae bacterium | reverse complement strand
CACATTTCTGAAATGTCTTGGACCCGCAAATTGCGTCATCCTTCCCAAATGGTTCGCGTTGGCGACGAAGTGGAAGTGGTTATCCTTGGCGTAGATTGCGACAAAAAGCGTATCTCCCTTGGCATGAAGCAAGTAAAGCCAAACCCATGGGAATTGGTAGCACAAAAATATCCTGAAGGTACTGTACTTGAAGGTACCATCAAAAATATTACCGAATTTGGCATGTTCATCGGCATCGAAGATGGCATTGACGGCCTTATTCACGTATCTGACATTTCTTGGACCAAGAAAGTACGTCATCCCAACGAAATGTTCAAAACCGGCGATGTAGTACAAGCCAAAGTGCTTACCGTAGACCAAGAAAGCGAAAAATTCACCCTTGGTATCAAACAATTGGTAGACGATCCTTGGGGTCATGTGCCTACCACCTACCCTGTGGGTTGCACCGTAAAAGGCATTGTAACCAACATTACTGACTTTGGCCTCTTCGTAGAAGTGGAAGAAGGTATTGAAGGGCTCGTGCATGTGTCTGAACTTTCCGGCAAAAAAATCAAATCTCCTTCTGAACTCTACAAAGAAGGTCAAGAGATCCAAGCCAAAGTTATTCACGTTAGCGCCGAAGAACGTCGCCTTGGCTTGTCCATCAAGCAAATTCGCGACGAAGAAGAACGCAAAAAGCCTAAAGAATTCCGCGCTGGGCCTGCTGAAACTGGCCAAACCTTGGGCGATTTGTTCCAACAAAAAATGGCCGAAAAAGCCGAAGCTGAAGGCGGCGAAAACGAATAGTTTTTGCTCTGCTTAAAGCACTATCTCTGACTTTATTACTTGAAGTTCAAAGATAAAAGACATAGATTATAAGGGAAGACTGCAAAGTCTTCCCTTTTTTGATACGCATTTTGTAGTATTTTTTTTAATACGCATTTTAGGGGAGAGCCCTTTTTGAAAAAAGGGCCCTCCCCGCCCATTACATGGGCTCCCCACCCCCAAAAACTTTTACATTGCGGCAAAAAACTGTTTTTCAAATGCTGTTTAGTTGCCGCATGCTAAGGATATAAAGCGCGTTTTGGGGGAGGATGGGGGGAAGGAGACCCCTTTTGGGCGCTAGCAAAAGGG
>CAYJHX010000537.1:0-1113 GCA_964369395.1 uncultured Desulfovibrionaceae bacterium | reverse complement strand
AAGGGTATTTTTCCGGCATGACAGCGGGCAATGTGCCCAAGGCTTTTCGCTCTTGTGGGGCAAAGGGGGCACAGCTGACCAAGAGTAAACACAAAGCAAAAGAAATAAGGGGAATATATTTAGGTGAAGATTTCATAGTGTTCCTTATATAAAACGCTTTTTATATGGGTAAAGCAGTACAAAAAAACGTGATGTTAAGTGTATGCGCCATATCTTAAATTTTCATTAACAGATCGTTGAAAAACAGCAATCTGCGTCGTCTGTGTAAAAAATAAATTGCTTATGTATCTTTAACATGACGTATATTTAGATTTTTTCGCTGTGTTGCATCTTATTGTTTTTGTAGTAACCTGTTAAGAATTTGACAATGTAGATGTCCTATTTTCTATGGGCTGGTCATGAGCGCGTAAAATATGCAATAAATTCTTGATTTCCCTTGGGCCCTAAAATGGCCGAAGGCACCACGCCATGAAATTGTAGGCCAAGGTCCTCCTGACAAAAATGCACTATTTTATCCACGGCTTCTTGTCGTATTTCTGGGTCACGCACGACCCCCTTTTGGGTTTGGTGTGCGCCCACTTCAAATTGCGGCTTAATGAGGGCAAGAACTCGTCCCCCCATTTTAAGCCAAGTCATACAAGGTGGTAGTACCATAGTCAAGGATATAAAGGAAACATCGGCTACCACAAGGTCTATTTCTTCATCTATCAGTGCGGGCGGTGCTGTGCGTAAATTCGTTTTTTCTAAGTTGATAACTCGCGGGTCTTGGCGTAATTTTTCGTGCAATTGCCCATGCCCCACATCCACAGCATAGACTTTGGCTGCGCCATGCTGTAAAAGACAATCACTAAAACCGCCGGTGGAAGCCCCTGCATCAAGACAAATATACTCTTGTACAGAAAGCTGAAAGTGCTCCAGCGCCGTTAAAAGCTTATAGGCGCCGCGGCTCACAAAACGTTCCACCCCCACAAGGCTGAGTTGTGTCCCTTGGGCATAGGGATGGCCGGGTTTGGTCACCGGTACAGGTGGCTCGCCCACGTATACTTTGCCCGCCATGATATAGCGCTTGGCTTGCTCGCGGCTTTCGGCAAGGCCTTGCTCAAAAAGCAATTG
>CAYJHX010000536.1:0-1116 GCA_964369395.1 uncultured Desulfovibrionaceae bacterium | reverse complement strand
TCTTCATCGTTCAAGGCTTCGGCTTCAGGCACACGAATCATGGCCCGCACCATTTGGTCTCCACGCGCCCCTTCTTTACCAAGCCCGCGACCGCGCAAACGAAAACGCTTACCAGAGGATGTCCCCGCAGGAATATTCATTTCAATGGCGCCTTCCAAGGTGGGCACGGGTACTTTGGCACCAAGTGCTGCTTCCCAAGGCGTCAGTGGTAAATCATAATTTAACGTATTGCCATCAACGCTAAAATCAGCATGTGGCAAGAAACCGACTTTGAGCAATAAGTCACCAGAGGCTCCCCCCATGGGGCTAGCCTCACCTTGCCCTGTCAAGCGTAATTTGGCGCCTTCTTTAATGCCAGCAGGAATATTAACTTCTAAATCACGCTTACCTTGTGGTGTAGAAAGGGTAATACTTTTAGAACCGCCCTGTAAGGCCTCTTCTAAGGTAATGTGTATTTCGGCCTGCATATCCTTACCCTTAGTGGGACGGCGCGAAAAACCGCCAAAAGGATCTGCACCGAAACCGCCGCCAAATTGCCCCCCTTGGCCACCGCGGGCAGCGTTGCCAAACAAAACTTCAAAGAAATCTGAAAAATCGCCGCCGCCAAAGTTTTGCCCATTGAAATTAAAGCCCTCAAAGCCAGGGGCCCCTTGAAATTGCTGACCGTGTTGCCAATTATGACCCAATTGATCATACATTTTACGTTTTTCTGGATCCTTGAGCACTTCGTAGGCTTCATTAAGTTCTTTAAACTTCTCTTCAGCCGCTGCATCGCCGGGATTTAAATCGGGATGATATTTTCGCGCCAATTTTTTAAAAGAACGGCTAATTTCATCCTTGGTAGCGCTACGCTCTACCTCTAAAAGTTTGTAATAATCTTTATACGAAACACTCATATTTTCCTCCATCAAGCCAAGTAAGCCTTACCCCATGAATAATAACACCAGAAAGTTACTCGTCAATGGAAGGCTTTACACAAAAAATGCGTTTTTTCCTCACGGCATAAGACGGTTCATCTTTACCTTGAGAAAAAAACGCATTAAATACCACAAACGATAGAATAAGTTAGGAAGCTTTAGGAGCCTCTTCAGGTTTCTTTTCCATCAAATTACCATG
>CAYJHX010000535.1:0-1120 GCA_964369395.1 uncultured Desulfovibrionaceae bacterium | reverse complement strand
GCCACGCCCAAGGCCACACCCACAATGGACATGATAGATATGATATAGATAAATGTTTCTTTGCGCCGTGCAAAGAGATAGCGCAAAGAAACAAAGAGCTCGAAAGAGAGGGGCAAGCGCATCTAACCCTCACTCTTTAAGAGAGGGAAGAGGATGACTTCTCGTATGGACGGTGAATCTGTAAGCAACATGACCAAACGGTCAATGCCAATACCTTGGCCGGCAGCTGGGGGCATGGCGTATTCTAGCGCACGCAAGTAATCTTCGTCCATGGCACAGGCCTCGTCGTCGCCAGCTTCTTTTTCACGTACTTGATCTTCAAAGCGCCCGCGTTGATCCATAGGGTCATTAAGCTCGGAAAAGGCGTTACCGTGTTCGCGTCCCACAATGAAAAATTCGTAGCGGTCAGTAATGTCCGGATTGGCATCATTACGACGCGACAAGGGCGAAATATCTGTAGGGTAGTGATAAATAAAATGCGGCTGAATCAGCTTAGGTTCTACGTCTAAGTCAAACAGCTTGGCTTGTAATTTACCAAGGCTTTCCCCTTTAACTACTTTTTCACCGCGACTGCGCACGTAGTCTTGCACTTTTTGGTAGTCGTTATAAAACTCCGGCTTGTGTCCGCCAATTTCCTCTAAAGATCCGTGAAAAGAAAGTCGTTTCCACGTACCGGGGGTTAAATCGATCTCTACGCCTTGATAAGAAATGACATAGGAACCACACACCTTTAGGGCAATGTGTCCCAAGAGATTTTCTGTTAAATCCATAAGGTCTTCAAAGGTAGCATAAGCCCAGTAAAATTCACACATGGTAAATTCGGGATTATGGCGCGTAGAAATACCTTCATTACGGAAGTTTCGGTTGATTTCAAAAACTTTTTCTAATCCACCAACCAAGAGGCGCTTCAAATACAGTTCTGGCGCAATACGCAAAAACATTTGCATATCTAAGGTATTATGATGGGTCACAAAGGGGCGCGCCGTGGCACCGCCGGCAATGGGTTGCATCATGGGAGTTTCTACTTCTAAAAAGCCTTGCTCTTCCATGAAATTACGAAATTCGCGTACAACTTGACTGCGCTTTTGGAAAATTTCGCGCGTTTTAGGCGTGACAATTA
>CAYJHX010000534.1:0-1122 GCA_964369395.1 uncultured Desulfovibrionaceae bacterium | reverse complement strand
TAAATTCAAAAAAATAAGACGCAGCTTCATTGAGGCTAAATCATATCTCAGCCAAACAGACCATACGCCAGAAGGTAAAATAAAAATGCCCAGTTTACGCAGCTCATTACTGGCTCTTGTTTGACCATGGGCAGGGAAATCGGTAGTAAATGGAACAACAGCTTGCTCTATAGATTCTTCTACTCGATTTTTTAGGTTGGGTTTTCTTCTGCTTATATCCAAACTGGAATTTCCCTTTCTTTGCAAGGGTAGTTGTACAATTAAGTCGAGGCTACTTCATCTAAGAGATCTTCTTTACTAAGTATGACAAACTCCATTTTAGCGCATATCTCGCTGGCCACACACAGCATATAGCTTGGCAATTCTTGCCATTGCACATGCCATAATTCCCCTTCGACTACACACTGAAAACGAGGCTGTCCTGCCTTGTTCATTTGACTCGTCTCGCTAATACCAAAATCTTGGTAATCTTGCTTAGCTTGACTATACTGGCTATTTGGGGTGCTGTCTCCACTATTGCTATATTCTTCGCTGTGGCCCACCAAAGAAAAAGAATTGGGAGACACAAAAAAACCTTGTCCTGTGGCCTTAAGCACGCTTTCTTTCCCCGTCCATAATGTATAAAAAGCCTGCTGCTGTTGCGCTGTGTCTTGAAAGCTTTGTAACCATGCTAATTCTTGCGCAGTAAAACATTTTTTCGCTACCCCCCACGAGAAATCTTTTACTCTTTCTACATCTACACCAATGAGGCCGCCTTGAGGTTCTGCCACAGCCAGCACCACATAGTCTCCGGCATGCGACAATGAAAAAGGCGCACAAGCAGGAAAATAGGGCTTACCGTATTCTCCAAGCAAAGCGTCTTGCAAGGCCACATCCCCAAAAGCGTAGCGCAATAACAATCCTGCTACCAAGCAACGTACTTTGTCTGCATGTTGTTTGTAACGAGCCACTTTTTGCTGACGCTGTAGACTCACCTTTTCCAAGCCCCAAAGATTCCATTCTATATCTTTCCAAGTTTGAATAGAACAATAATACACTTTCATGACGTAAAAATACCAAAAATTTTTCCTGAAAGCAAAACATGTTTGATACAAAAAACTCTTGCACAGCAACACCATCTGC
>CAYJHX010000533.1:0-1126 GCA_964369395.1 uncultured Desulfovibrionaceae bacterium | reverse complement strand
TTTATACTGGTCTGTTGCCGCATGCTAAGGCGTGTAACATTTTTTATATAAAGCGCTGTTCAAATGGAGATTTCTGCACAATTACAAATGTATGGATTGTTTTTCCGCTCAAATTTGAAACAGGTCTGGACATCTCCGTGCAAACTGTTGTAGAAAAATTGAGCAACTAAACGATTTAAGACTCCTGCACAATTAAAAAATCATGGATGCTTTGCTGTCCATTTGTGTAATTGCTCATTCTTCGCAAACGCAAACGCCTTCGGCGCCCGTTGGGTGGCTACATCGTCGCTACGCTTCTCGCTATGACATGGTATTACAACGAAAGTCATTGCGAGCGAAGCGAAGCAATCCATGTATTTAACAGTTTTTTGGATTATGCAGAGGTTTTTATTTGACAGCTTTGTAGGCTTTCCAACAGGTTGCTAAATCTACAAGGAGCACACCATGCTACAACCCCCTAATATATTAACTATCGCTGGATCAGATTCTGGTGGTGGTGCTGGTATTCAGGCCGATTTAAAAACCATCATGGCTCTTGGTGGCTATGGTATGAGCGTCATTACAGCCCTTACGGCACAAAATGGCCAAGGGGTGACGGGTATTCATGCGCCAGAGCCTGCATTTGCCGTACAGCAATTACGCACGGTTTTAGAAGGCTTTCCTGTGGCGGCTGCCAAGACAGGTATGTTGTTTTCCGCAGACATTATGCAAGCTTTGGCTGAGGAACTGGAAAACGTGGACTTTCCTTTAGTGGTAGACCCTGTGTGCGTGAGCCAAAGCGGGCATAAACTCTTACAGGATGATGCTGTAGCTACCTTAAAAGAACGCATTATTCCTTTGGCAACCCTGCTTACACCCAACAAACCCGAAACAGAATTTCTCACAGGTATGACCTTAGACACGGCAGAAGATGTGGCTAAGGCCGGAAATATGCTGTTAGAGATGGGCGCAAAAGCTGTGCTTATTAAAGGCGGGCATTTTGAAAACACGATTATTTTGACCGACTGGTTGTGCTTACCCCAAGAAGACCCCCTTGCACTACAACAAGCCCATGTGGAAACACAAAATAATCATGGAACAGGATGCACATTATCGGCGGCCATTGCTACATGGTTGGGGCTGGGCA
>CAYJHX010000532.1:0-1137 GCA_964369395.1 uncultured Desulfovibrionaceae bacterium | reverse complement strand
GCAGCTTCGGTGCTGTAAAAATCGCGTAACTCTGCCAACGTAGCCACAAGACCCAAATGTTTTTTAGCCATACTATTTCCTTATATAACAAGTTATTAAAATGGTCTTTTTGGAAAAACCTTTCCCCCTAAAACCTTACTATGCCCCAAAAAAATACTTACAATTACTTATTATACTTCCCGTACAAACGTTCATGACGTGGCATGGGTGTAGGTGCCGAAGAGCCCAACAGTACGGCATCCTCGGCGTGAGCTCGGCCGATGGCTGCCAAAAAGCGTATTACCAAGGGATGATTGGCATAGCCTGTTTCTTGCAACACCTGATACAGCTTGCGCTCGGGGTCAAACTGCGCCAATCCCGCCCGCGCATAGGCCAAGGTGCTTTCTATGGCTGAGCCGCCAAGCTCCTTATCATGGCGCACTTCATCACCCCAAGCCGCCACTTGATGCCTATGTGCCTTACTATGCTCTTGCGCATTGCGATGTGCAATTTCCAGCAGCTTTTGTGCGCGCGCATTATCAAGGCCAAGCTCGCGCGCTTGGTCTTCAAAAATAGCTTGTTGCACGGCATTCAATTGCATATCGCTTGGAATATTCAGTTGATAACACAGGCATTCTTGTTCAGTTTCACCGACACGCTGCGGCCTTTGCAACCCCTGCCCCCCTTCTAAAAGATGTTGCGAAACCTCTTCTAAGAGATTTGCCGGCGCAAGGTTTTGCCCCAAAGCATTGGCCCCATTCCTTCCATTTTCCGCATTGCGATATTGCCCTTGCTTCATGGTTTTCACTCCTTTTCTTGGCATCATTTCAGGCATTTTTCCTCCTCATAATCCATAATCAATTGCAAAATGTTTTGCGCGCCTTGCGCACTGTGTCCCGCCGCCAACCAACGTAAAAAAACGCGCCCCTCTCTACGTGCCATAAGCCCGCGCACCGCCTCCTTCATCTGCTTATCAAAAGTGCGCTGCGCCTCTTGCACATCCTCCCTCTGCCCCTGCATGCTTGCAAAAATATTTTCCATAAGCCTCCTTGTTTTGGCGTTTTGAGATTTCTGTACAATGAATTGTTCAGGAATCTTTTTTTGGGGAGGGGAGAGGAAAACTTTTGCTCACGCCAAAAAGTTTTCCTCTCCCCTCCC
>CAYJHX010000531.1:0-1145 GCA_964369395.1 uncultured Desulfovibrionaceae bacterium | reverse complement strand
CGCCCAAGCGCCGTTCGCCACGAAAGCGAATTCCGTTAAAGGCGCGTCCTGCGGGCTGATGGCAGTCAGCTCAAAAAGGGTAAGATGCAAGGCAAGCGAAGTTTTTTCTTGAAGGCATAGGACTCTTCTGGTCTCTTCTGGTTCATGCCGAAAGAAAAAATAAGCTTAACGCAGCAGATGCCCCTTTTTGAGCTGACTGTTAATGGGCTTTGTTTTTCTGCATACGGTCCCGTAAAAAAATGGCAAAAACATTCATGCCAAGCACCAATAAAATCAGCACCAAGGCTGTACCGTACTGTAGGGGCATGGTTTTTTCAATTTCTGTGCCTGCTGTGGCCAGTACATACATATGGTAAGGCAAAGCCATAACAGAGCTGAATACGGAGTCAGGATCTTTAGGCGTATAAAATACCGCTGCCGTGAACATGATAGCTGCTGTTTCCCCTGCGGCGCGAGAAAGGCCTAAGATGGCGCCGGTAAGCATGCCGGGGGTGGCGGCGGGCAATACCACGCGGGCAATGGTTTGCCACTTGGTGGCGCCCAAGGCCAAAGAGGCTTCGCGGTAGGTGTCGGGCACGGTGCGTAGGGCTTCTTCGGCGGTACCGATAATAACGGGTAAAGTTAGCACAGCAAGGGTTAAAATACCGGCAAGAAGGCTGACCCCCATGCCCAAGAAGGTCACAAAAAAGGCCAAACCAAACAAACCGAAGACCACTGAGGGCACGCCGGCAAGATTGTTTACGCCTAGGCGAATATAACGGGCAAAGGCCGTACGTCCGGCGTATTCGTGCAGATAAATGGCAGAAGCCACACCCAAGGGGAAGGCGATAAGCAGCGAACCGACAGCCAGTAAGAAGGTGCCAAGGATACAAGGCCAAATGCCGCCTTCGGTCATCATCTTACGGGGAGATTCGGTTAAAAATTCCCAAGAAATGGCGGGAAGCCCCTGAACAGCCAAGAAAATACACACAACAACCAAGGCCGAAACGTTAATGACGGCTGCGCCACGTAAAATCCCAAACATAAAGTTTTGCCGACGCAAACGGGAAGAACTGGATACTTCAAATTTCATAGGGCCTCCTATAAGCTTGAAGAGCCCACTTGCTTATGCTTTTCGGCAATATGCTGGGCAATCATGTTAAAAC
>CAYJHX010000530.1:0-1147 GCA_964369395.1 uncultured Desulfovibrionaceae bacterium | reverse complement strand
TCTTGTTCGCCGGCGGTTAGGCGTAGAGCTTCTTCCACATCTTGTTTGCGCTTTTCCAGCACATGGCGTTCGGCACGTACATGGGAAAGGCGGATGAATTCTTCCATATTTTCCGTTTGCCCTAACTTGAGCAAGTGCAGCATGGTAGATTCGGCATCAGCCAATGCCGTATGCGCTTCGTGCAAAGCTTCTTCTTGCATATGGAGTTGCTCTTGTAATTGCCCTTTGGCTGTTTGCGAGTCTTGATTTACGTGCAATTGTTCAAGCACCCTATCCAGCGCCGGTAACCATTCTTCTTGATAGGGAATATAGTATTCTCCCACCATGATCGAGGGCGCCGCCTCTGGCAAGGGCAAAGCCAAGGTTTCTAATAAAGTGCGTAAAGGGGTCACCAAATAGGCGCATTCTTTTTCCATACGCTCTTTTTCTTCTTGCAAGTGCAGAATCTCGGCCTCAACACTCAAGCATTTATCCATACAATCTAATACAGAGCGCAACATGGACGGTGCCACATCACTATCTAAACCTGCCTTGCGCAAAGACTCCACCAAAGCCTGTGACGCTGTTTGTAGGGCTTGCTCTGCCGCTTGCAAACGCTCTGCGCTTTGACTCTCTTCGTGTAGAGCGTGCTCTAAGTGTTTTTCGGTGCTGTGCACTATAGCATCGGCTTTAACGCGTTCAGCCAAGGCTTCATCGGCTTGGCGACAAGATTCTAATAATAAATCCACGGCTTGCAACACTTCTTTCTCGCTGTATAAGCTGGTATCAAAAGTATTTTGTCCCGGTAAAAGACTTGCTAAGCTTTGGGTGGCGGGGGGGGTTTCTGCCTGACTCACTTCTGGAAGAGGCTCTAAATGTAAGGGAGAAAGCCCCTGTGCAGATAGAGTTTCTTTTTGCTCATCAATAATCCGAAGAGCGTGTTGCATAAGCGGCATGGCGCACAAAAGCTCTTTATTTTCTTGGGTACTTTGTACTAATACAGCTCTATCTTCTTCTAAATTGTGCATGGCTGCCTGAGCCACGAGGGCCGCCTCTACCCTTGCAAAAAAGGTCGCTGCCGCTTCCGGCGAGGGAATAGTATGCACATGGTGCGCACGCAAACAAGCATGCCAGCGTTGTAAGGCTTGTTGCTCTTGCTGTTGTGCTG
>CAYJHX010000529.1:0-1164 GCA_964369395.1 uncultured Desulfovibrionaceae bacterium | reverse complement strand
CATGCTCACAGGAGACAATGACTTTGGCGCCCAAACCATGGCAAAGCAACTCCCCTTAGATGTGGTCAAAAGCCGCCTTTTACCGCAAGATAAAGCGCACGCTCTAGAGCAACTGGCACCGGCGAAAGAAACACTGTTCATGGGCGATGGTATTAACGATGCTCCTGTGTTGGCCACTGCAGGTATTGGTGTGGCCATGGGGGGACTTGGCTCAGAAGCTGCCATTGAAACTGCTGACGTGGTGGTCTTGGACGATAGCCCTGCCCGCGTACCAGAACTGCTACGCATTGCCACCAAAACACGACAAATTGTTTGGCAAAATATTGTCATGGCATTAACCATTAAGGCACTTTTTGTTTGCCTTGGTATTGTGGGCGTATCCGGTTTATGGGAAGCAGTATTTGCCGATGTGGGCGTAGCCTTGCTTGCCGTGCTTAATGCCAGTCGCGCCATGAAAATTTAGTAGTCGGCTCAAAAAGGGCAAACTACTGCGGCAGACTTGTTTTTTCTTTCGGCATGGACCAGAAAAGTCCTATGCCTTCAAGAAAAAGCTTCGTCTTTCTTGTATTTCACCTTTTTTGAGCCGACTACCATCAACCCGCAGGACGCGGGCAAGCCGCGCAGCGGAGCAAAACAAAGCCAGCCGAAATTTATTTTCGGCGCCCGCGACTTTTGCGATAGCTTGTGTCGTGCAGGACGCACGACCAAGCGGCATCTCGTAGAGGAACAAGCCCCCTTAAGGAGGAATCAAAGCGGAACTTACTTCCGCCGCCAGCCGAAGCTTAAGACCTCTGCATAATTCTAAAAAATACTACAACACATGGATTGCTTCGCTTCGCTCGCAATGACTTTCGTTGTAATATCAAGTCATTGCGAGGAGCGCAGCGACGAAGCAATCCATGATTTTTTAATTGCGCAGAGGTCTCAGCTTGCGATAAACACGGTAAAAAAGACACTTTATCGGTAATTTTTTTAAAAGAAAACTTTCGCTACAGGATGCGGCCTTCCCGGCGCATTCTGTAGCATTTTGTTTTTATCAGCCTGTTGCACAAGTCAATTTCTAGCAGGTTGTTCAAAAACAATGAGATGCGCGGAAACCAAAAAAGTTAAGATGCGCGGAAACCAAAAAAGTTAAGATGCGCGGTGTATTAGAAATACATAAGC
>CAYJHX010000528.1:0-1165 GCA_964369395.1 uncultured Desulfovibrionaceae bacterium | reverse complement strand
GGTCTAGGAACTACTACACCTGTTTCAAGGTGTTCTCTGACCATCATACCTATCTTAGCTTCATCATTATAAGCCATAATATAGAATAGATCATCTTCAGTCATACCCCATTTTAATCTATCATAAACTTCAAAATCTACTAAGTGATTAATATTTAATTTATTTATATTAATATTGTTACCTACAGTTACTCCTACATTAGTATAGGTGATTAAACCATCGAATGACTGTTCAGGTTCTTGTGTATCATATAGTATAGCATTACTACCACCTCTCAATCCATCAGCTACTATCCAGCTACCCACTCCATCTATAGACTTTATTACTGTCTTAGCAATAAACATATTTAACGGTAATTGTATTTCACCAGATTCTGATATGGTACCATCATCTCTTTTTACTACACCAATAGTACCTGCACCTCCACTTCTATCATGATAGTATCCAGTTCCATTATTAGGTTTAGTAAAATCAATTAGTCCTACTCCTAGATCTACTGCCTTAGTAGTACCATTACCAGAATACATTACTGTATTCATAGCTACTACATCTACTCTATCATCTTCACTAATTTGATATTCACCATCTAGTATCACACTACTAGCATGAGTCATAGGACTTCTTGGTATTTCTAATATAGACTTAGCTAATAGATCTACAGATTCTTGAGTAGCATATGTATTGTCATTAGTAAATTCTACACTAAACATCTGATTACTAGATAGATTTAACTGTAAGTAAAAGTTCATATTCTCAGGTATTTCACTATAGCTATTCTTATACTCTTCAAATCCACCACATACAGCAATTAACTCATCGTTATTATCATATACACCAATCTCTCTAATAGTAAATCCACCATCCTTAGCTGGTATTTGACTATGTATAGTAATACCATTAGGATCTTGACTTAATGTAGCTGTAGTACTAATACCTGTATATATTACATTTACTAATTCAGTCATATCACTAGTTACTGATACTATAGTTCCATTACCATCACCAAACTTTACACTTGTTAATTTAGGAAATTCACCAGTGATGAATCCTAGACTAGCTAGCTCTTCACCACGGTTAGTTAATAACATTTTAATTTCCATAACATCTCCTTATTTAATTTCTAATTCTAATTCACCATAGTTAGTATCTCTAACTACATTCATTC
>CAYJHX010000527.1:0-1171 GCA_964369395.1 uncultured Desulfovibrionaceae bacterium | reverse complement strand
CATAGGACTCTTCTGGTCCATGCCGAAAGAAAAAACGAGCTTAACGAAGCAGGCAGCCCTTTTTAAACAGTTTATTGGTCTACCAATGGCTTTGCCAACTCTATCCCCA
The DNA here is from genome assembly GCA_964369395.1 of uncultured Desulfovibrionaceae bacterium. GTDB lineage: Bacteria > Desulfobacterota > Desulfovibrionia > Desulfovibrionales > Desulfovibrionaceae > CAYJAD01. The sequence goes on along the minus strand of CAYJHX010000527.1, from coordinate 1,062 downwards.
CATGCAAAGCTTTTTTGTTATTTTCATGAAAAGCTTTGGGGAAACGAGCTTCTAGCACACTTTCCGCAGCTTTCACGCCAATAACATTGGTCAAAGTCATAAGTGCGCCAAGCACCACCACGTTAAAAGCTTGTGGCTTGCCAAGGGCATCCATAACAGCTTGATACATGGGGAGGGGTTTACGCAAAGCGTCCACACGCGGGTCAATATTTACAAGATCACTGTCATACAGCACCATGCCGCCGGGGCGAATAAGCGGTAAATACTTACCCATGGCCTCATTGGTCAAAGCTACTAAAAATGCAGGCTCGTTAACCTTAGGATAATAAATGGGCCCGTCAGAAATAATAACGTCAGAACGGGTAGCACCGCCGCGAGCTTCTGGGCCATACACTTGCGATTGCACAGCATTATGGCCGCCATAAATGGCAGCAGCATCGGCCAAAAGGATAGCCAAGGAAATAACGCCCTGCCCACCGGAACCAGACAATAAAAAACGTTGTGTTTCCATAGCTTACCCCTGCACCTTGGCAATAAGTTTCGCGTATTCTTCGCAATATTCAGGCCTTGTGTCGTCGCGGAAAATGCCTCTGGGAATAAGATTGGGATTTTCCTCAAGCTTTTTAGAACCCAATGGCGCTGTACCATCGCGATAGCTTTCCATAAGCTCCACCGCACCGCCGATTTTATTTTTACGGCCAAAATAGGTGGGACATTGCGACATAATTTCAATAACGGCAATGCCTTTATGTTGCATACCTTTTTTGATGAGGGAAATGCATTCCTTTACGTGGAAAGTGGTGGAACGAGCTACAAAAGTAGCACCGGCACCAAGAGCCAATTGCACAATATCAAAAGCCGCATCAATACTCCTATACGGCGCAGTGGTAGCAAGAATGCCTTCGCCAGACAAGGGGGAGTATTGTCCGCCGGTCATGCCATAAATGCGGTTATTCATAACAATGACGGTAAGATCTATGTTACGACGGCACGCATGGATAAAGTGATTACCGCCAATGGCTGTGGCATCGCCATCGCCCATGGGCACAATAACGTTGAGGG
>CAYJHX010000526.1:0-1174 GCA_964369395.1 uncultured Desulfovibrionaceae bacterium | reverse complement strand
AGCAAGCCGACTATATTGGTGTAAAAGTGCAAGGCCCTTATAAGGCAGAGCATTACAGATACTAGAGCGTTTTTTTGAACAGTAGGTGTCTATTTTGTGAAAAATGGACACCTTTTTTAGTTTCATAAACATTTTTGAAAGCTCTGTATAATTCCCTCTGCATAACTACTTTCTTTTTGCATCAAGAGTCCTGCACAATTAAAATCTCTTGGATTGCTTCGTCGCCTCATACTTTGGCTTCTCGCAATAATTTGGTATTACAACGAAAGTCATTGCGAGCGAAGCGAAGCAATCCATGTGTTTTAGTATTTTTTAGAATTATGCAAAGGTCTCGAGAAGCGAAGCGCCGAATCAATCCATGAGATTTCTGCCATTACTGGTATTATCAAGAAGCTCCGCAGAATTTTTATGATATGTAGGCTAATTGTCTTGAAAAAAAAACCGATATACAATAAAAAGGTTCATCCATAGGGGCTTACTATGGATTGTTTTTTTTGACTCTTCAAAACCCAAGGAAGTTGTATGCGTCTTAAATTATTATCTAAAATGATGTTGTATATTTTAGCACCGGCCATTATAGGCCTTGTGGCCTTGGCTGTTTTTTCCGGAATGCAGGCAAAGAATGATGCGATGCAGACAGCTCGCACGCAGTTGCAAGAGCTAACGCGTATTCAAGCAAGTGAATTGAATAATATTCTTAGCTATCTTATTGATATTTCCGGTTCTACAGCAAATATTTCCACAATACAGACTTTTAGCGCTCAAGAGGCTCGCAATGATACCAGCCCTGAGCATGAAAACTTGAAAAAACTCATCATTAGCTATCTTGTGGAAATGGTAGATGATTACAGAGATCTTTCTTCTAGTTTTATAACCAATGCGCAAGGCAAAATTGTTGCTCATACAGCAGCAAATCGCATAGGTGATAGTGCTGCTAATTATGAATCTGTGCAAAAAGCCTTACGAGGTGAGAGTATTGTGGAAGTGAGAGTATCTCAAGAAACAAAAAAACTCAGCGCTTTTATCGGAGCACCTATTTCAGAAAACGGAAGTATTACTGGATCCCTGATTTTTAAGATTGACCTTGCTACACTGAATAAAAATTCCGTAGGCACCATCGACCTTACCCCAAGCACATCTCCTTATGTGTACGATTCTAGGTTTATTATCATTA
>CAYJHX010000525.1:0-1192 GCA_964369395.1 uncultured Desulfovibrionaceae bacterium | reverse complement strand
TGCTTCGTCGTTACACTTCGCGCAATGACTTGGTATTACAACGAAAGTCGTTGCGAGCGAAGCGAAGCATTCCATGTATTTCAACAGTTTTTTGGATTATGCAGAGGCCTTACAGGACTCTTTATTCATCAAGCGCAGCGCAAGCCTGTGCAAATTCTTCTTGGCTTGCTTGTACTTTCTTTTCTTTATACGGCAAATGGGCTTCAAAAGCCTGCACATCTTCTTCGCTGACATTAAAAACATCTGAAAACGCGGCATAGCCCTTCACATGGTCAAAGGCACCTTCTTGTAAGGGGAGGGCTAAAAGACCTTGATAAAATTTACCATCTTCCATGGATATGCCATATTTTTTTCCGCCTACAAAACCATACGGTGCGTAATGATAGGGGTATCCTAGAGTGAGCACCCCTGCATAGCCCAAGGCTTTGGCACGCTCTAAGGAGTGGGTAATAAGCTTGCGCCCTAAAGATTGTCGATGCCATCGCGGTGAAATAAAAGCTGGGCCAAAGCTAATGGTTTTAAAGATGGTATTGTCTTTGGGAGAGGCCTCTCTACAATCATTGTCTTTAGTGTCTTTATCTTTTAGTACGATATGCGAGTGCGTATAAAAAATAGCTCCCTCAACAACACCGTCTACTTCGATGACAAAAGCAAGCTCCGGAATAAAATCTTTATGATTGCGCATGGTATGCACCACATAATGCTCGTGCGCACCGGGAAAGTATAAATTCCAAAAAGCATCGCGGGCAATAGTCTCCACACGGGCAAAATCAGCAGGAATCTCATGGCGAATATGAATATTCATTAAGGGAATTCTCCTTTTAGTCTACATGTTATTGTTTTTATGTGCAATTATTTTGAACTTGCTATGTAATGCTAAAAATCTCCTAACAGGTCAACGCGAGTTAGGAGATTTTTATAAAGTTTGGGATACTTTTGAGCCAGTATTTTAGTTCACTAGCTTACTCTGCCGATTTAAGGCTTCTGGTAAGTTTGGTAAGTTCTTGCGCTTGATCTTTGAGGTCATGCACCGATTGAGTGGCATCGCCCATGCTCTGTACAGTAACAAGAGCAATTTCATTGACTTGGCTTATATTATCTTTAATACGTTTTGCAGTAACAGATTGTTCTTCTGCCGCTGTGGCAATGGAGTGCACTTGTTCTGCAGAGTTTTTAGTCATATTGGCAATTT
>CAYJHX010000524.1:0-1195 GCA_964369395.1 uncultured Desulfovibrionaceae bacterium | reverse complement strand
TTCTCTTGAGGAGAACACTATTTTCTAAATGAGCTCTAATTTTTTTATCACTAATACCGATATGTCCTTTTGGAAGGACTGACTATACAGGTCGCTCTCTCCATTTTTACATATCACAAAAGCACGCCATAACCGAAGGTTCTTTGTAGAAAAAACAAAGAAGGCTTGCAAAAGGCTATGGAATATTCTTTGCATACAATTTGTGACAAAGTGTATTCTTTTTAGATACCTTATTTGAAAAAAAGATGCCATTAAAGATTTCTTTGGGGTGATGCCATGAGCAATATTTCTTTCTTAAATCCTTATTCTAGCGCCTCAAGCGCTAGTATTGATTCGATATTTTCAGGCACAGCGTCTAGCGCTGAAGATAACCCTACTGCCGATGCTGTGACCTTGTCTGATGAGGCCATAGAGCTTTTGGAAGAGCTACGCCATAAGGAAAATTTGTCCACCATCACTACGGACAGTGAATATTACTTTGATAAAGTGTCTAAAAGACTTCCTGCCACGGAAGAATTTACCGATATGCTCAACTGGTTAAGTAGTCAGCAAGATGACCCTGTGTTTACCATTGGCGGCGATGACGGTATTGTTAACCGCGATGCCTACGAAAAAGACCCTACCAAATATGCCGAACTTTGGACAAATCTGTACAACCACTTTGGCAGTCTTATGGAAACCCTTGGTCTTGATGGCGAAGACAGCATGATGCGTGAAGTACTTGCCAATGACGATGTACAATTGGAATTGATGACGCGCTTTAAAAGCTCTTTTGACGACAGAACCAATTCTTTGTTAAGTTACTTTAATATTACTGTTTAGTTTTTGTGCTTTTCCGCTTGGCAGCTTTCTTACAATAGCGGCGCAAAACTCACAAAGTGGGGTTTGCCATTAAAAAAAGTGGTGTGTTTTTCACGCCACTTTTTTTAATGGCAAACTTTATGGTAGCAGATATGCGTAAAATTATGACATCGATTTTAAGACCTCTGCACAATTACAAAGACATAGATTGCTTCGTCACCACGCTTTTCGCAATAATTTGGCATTATATATGTAATAAAAGTTATTTGGAAAGGGGGGCTGGGGGAAGAACCTTTTTTCAAAAAGGTTTTCCCCCAGAAAATTTTACCAACAAGCTGTTTGTGAAAATTTGCTTTTTTAAAAAAAATATCCTACAGCATGCTCTAGAAACTTA
>CAYJHX010000523.1:0-1210 GCA_964369395.1 uncultured Desulfovibrionaceae bacterium | reverse complement strand
ATTCCCTTTGACAGAAAGTTTATTTTTCGCTAAAAAAGATTGTGCGATTTTAGTATTATTCACATTCATTCTTTTAGGAGGGGTATAATGCTTGATCTAAATATCACCATAGCTATTCAAATGGTGAACTTTTTCATAGCTCTCTATGTGCTCAACGTTTTGCTGATTCGGCCCATTCGTGCCATTTTGCAAGAACGTCGCGCCAAAATGGACGGCCTCAGTGGTGATGCCGAAGCTTTTGACCGCGAAGCACAAGAACGCCTCAATGCTTACGAAGCAGAGCTTGCAAATGCACGTCAGGCTGGCGCTGCTTTACGCGAAGCTGCCAGAAGCGATGCTTCCGCTAAGCAACAGGAAATTGTAGGCGAAGCAGGGCGCAAGGCTCAAGCAGAGCTGGCTAAAGCACAGGAAGCCTTCCGTGCAGAAGCAGCCTCTACTTTGAGTGAATTGAAAAAAGAGGTAAGCACCCTTGCGGACAAGCTTGCCGTACGCGTCATGGGCTAGCACGCCAATGGCGTGTGATAATGACTTCTTTTAAAATGTTTAAAAGAAAACATTGTCGATTTGTTTGGATGTCACATCCGAAAAGGGGGTTGACTTTGAGCAAAAGTAATTGTGTTAGGATGGCCCTTGCTCTGGCTTTGGTGGTGCTTATGGCAAGCCCTGCCATGGCAGCCGAGGGCGAAATGCCTTGGGGCAACTTTGGATGGCGTGTGCTCAATCTCGTCATTTTCGTTGCGGTTCTTTGGAAGTTCATAGGTGCTAAAGCCTGTGCTTTTTTCAAAGGGCGCCAAGAAGGCATTGGCCAAGAGCTTGACAATCTTCAGGCACGCCGTGAAGAAGCTAAGCAAAAGCTGGCAGACCTTGAAGCTTCCATTAGCAACCTTGACGCAGAGCGTAAGGCTATCTTGGAAGAGAACAAGGCTCTTGCCGAAGCAGCGAAGGCCGCCATCATTAAAGAAGCAGAGCTTCAAGCTGAACAAATTGTTGTTCAAGCAAGACGCACAGCAGAAAATGAAGGTCGGGCTATTTTGGCCGATGTTCGCGCTGCCATTGCTGACGAAATCGTCGATGCAGCCGAAAAGGTTTTGGAGACCAAGCTTGATGCGGCAACGCATGGCAAGCTCATTACCAACTCCTTAACAAAGGTGGTGCTCAATTGACCGACACCGTCATAGCTCGTAGATATGCCAATGCGCTGTTTGCCATT
>CAYJHX010000522.1:0-1216 GCA_964369395.1 uncultured Desulfovibrionaceae bacterium | reverse complement strand
TTATGGGCAAGGAAAAAGAAGTGGAACGCTTGCTCAGTGAATTGGAAAAAAAGGTCGCAGCTGTGAAGCAAAAGAATGCCGGTAAAAAAGCTATTCAAGCCATTTTTGTGCGCGAAAATTTACACGTTCTTGGTGGTAAGAGTACAGGGGGCAAAGGCGGCGGTAAAGTGCTGATTGCTGATCTTGGTTTTGATAATGTGGGCGAAAATTATGATCGAAACAATAAAGAAGTAACGGTTTATGACTATATTTTAGCCAAAAACCCCGAATATATCTTTGTGCTAGATAAAAATGTTGCTGTGGGCAATGCCACAGTCACAGCCAAAGATGTGCTTCCCAAAAATGACAAGCTGTTACAGACAGAAGCTGTTAAACAAGGGAAATTGATTTTCTTAAATCCTGAAAATACGTGGTATGTAAACAATGGTGGCCTCACGGCCATGGAGCATATGCTGAAAAACTTTTAAATGGAAACTTCCACCTGCGCCACCTATTGTGTGGCATGGTGCAAAACAAAGCCTTTGCGTTGTTCATTGCGCGACATAGAGCATTGGCGGCAGCCATAGTAGCAAAAGACGATAGAGACAAAAGGGGATAGAAAATCGCATGGAAAAAATTATTGAATTATATCATACCATTTACACCAGTGTGGGGGTGGCGGGTTTGGCCCTTATTGGCTTTGCTATTTATGGCTTATATTTGGGCTTACGAAATATTATTTATATTCGCTTGGTGCGCAGAGAATTTAGAAAGAACTATCGCGAAGTGCTGCGCGAAAAAGCTGATCCCCAGCAGTTGAAGCTTATTCATGATAACCCTTTACTCAGTATTGTGTGGGATGTTGTGCACACCCATGGGCATCACTCCGATGATATGCGTGCCGAAGTGGCTTATTTATTTCATAGAAATTTTGAGTCGGTCAATCGCTCTTTGTATTGGATACGTCTTATTACGGTCATTTCGCCTTTGTTGGGACTTTTGGGCACAGTTATGGGGATGGTCAGCGTCTTCCAAGCCATTGCCACCGATAGCAGCCCCGATGCCACCGTTCTTGCCGGTGGTATATGGGAGGCTTTGCTTACAACCATCATGGGGCTTTCCATTGCGGTGCCCATGTTGATGATTTATTATTTCTTGCTTTTACGCTTCAAAGGTTTTCGTGTGGAATCTATTGAATACAGCTATCGTGCCATAGGAATTTGGAAAAAGCGTCAGC
>CAYJHX010000521.1:0-1226 GCA_964369395.1 uncultured Desulfovibrionaceae bacterium | reverse complement strand
TACCGTAATTCGGCTCTAAAACGTTCGCGTAAGGCATCAATATCTTTTTTGAGATTATAAACTTCAAATGCATTTCGTCCTGAATTGATGGCTATGTGCACTTTCCCTTCGCGTAAAAAGGATAAATATATTTTTCCTTTGGCTTTTTTTCTCATGGCTTGAATGTATTCCATCATATGTGGTGTAAGAATATAAAAAACTTCCTTAGAGTCTTTAGATTCTATATAAAACTGTTTGTCAAAAGCTTCATTATCGGTTGTGCAACCTTTTTTAAAGTCTTTGTTTCTTTCACTAATTTTAAGTTCAGTAGAAAGTTTCTTATGAAAATCACACACCATCCATGTTCCTTCAAATACAGGATTTTCTTTATAATTTTTGTTTATGTCTTTTATGGCAATATCACTCATCATAATATTAACATCTTTATATTTAGCTTCCACATAATCATTGCCTGATATTGATGTACATTCGAAGGGAAAATTCATTAGAGATTGGTCTATAATATTTTTGTCTAGGCATTTTTCAGGAAAATATTTTACATCATGAAAAATTTCATTGAGTACGTTTAACGTAATATGTGTTCCCACATTTTTTTTTACATTATCTATAGATTTAAGATAAATCATCCCTCCAAAAATGACTATAAAACCAAATAATATCATAATACTTTGAATATATTTATTTTCATTTTCGTTCGGATTGATAAATAAAAATAAAGCTAAGACAGCGCATATAGCGATAGCTATCCACCCAATGATGCATCCTTTTCGGGCTTTTCCCCTTTCTACTTCAATAATGGCACTGAGTTCTTCATCATTTAAGATAATATGCTTGTTTCCATTTTTTTTCTTAGTATCTAGAGATTTAATATAAACCATCCCCCCTATAATAATTACAAAACCAAATAATACAATAACGCTCTCCACATATTGCTTATCTAAAATTAAAGCCAAAACACAGCATATAGCAATAGTCATACATACAAGAACGGCTCTCTTTAGGCTTTTTCTCTTTTCTATTTCAATAATGGCATCGAGTTCTGCATTATTTGGTTTTTCAAACATATGTCCTCCTTAACAGCTTGTTGTAATGGCCTACTCTGGGCAGACCTTTCAAAAAGCCATTATGTAAGGAGATAAAAAAATTACATTTTATGACAACATCTTCATGCTTCAAATAGCCTTTGGTGGCATTCATAAGCTTAGTTAATACATCATAACGTTTAG
>CAYJHX010000520.1:0-1239 GCA_964369395.1 uncultured Desulfovibrionaceae bacterium | reverse complement strand
ATAAATTCCTTTCAAAAGGGTTTTCCCCCAGAAGGCTTTATTAGCAATATAAATTCCTTTCAAAAGGGTTTTCCCCCAGAAGGCTTTATTAGCAATATAAATTTCTTTCAAAAGGGTTTTCCCCCCAGAAGACTCTTTTAATAAATACTGTTTGAGGTTTTTATGTCTCTTTCTTCTCTCCCCCCATTTTTTCGTGGCCGACGTTTACGGCGCACGGCGGCGCTTCGGGCCATGGTGCGTGAAACAGCCCCTTTACGCCCTGAAGATTTGGTCATGCCCTATTTTGTCATTGACCATGAAGACCCGCATTTTACAAAAGAAATAAGCTCCATGCCCGGTCAATATCAATTGGGCCTTGCGGCTTTAGAGCAAAAAGTGGCCAAAGCCGTAGAATGTGGCCTTATGTCGGTGATTCTCTTCGGCATTCCTGACGCTAAAGACCCCATGGGTACGGCAGGCTATGCCGAAAATGGTATTGTGCAGCAAGCGATACGCCTTTTAAAGCAAAAGTTTCCACAATTGGTAGTCATTACCGATGTATGCTTATGCGAATACACTTCGCACGGGCATTGTGGTTTGCTGACAACAGAAGGCGAAGTGCATAACGACAGCACCTTGGAGCTGCTTTGCAAGGTGGCACTTTCTCATGCCAAAGCCGGCGCAGATATTGTGGCCCCCTCGGATATGATGGACGGACGCATCTTGGCCTTACGCACCGCGCTGGACGCGGCGGGCTTTACCCAATTGCCCATCATGTCTTATGCCGTAAAATACGCCTCAGCCTTTTACGGCCCGTTTAGGGAAGCGGCAGAATCTGCCCCCCAAAGCGGCGACAGAAAATCTTATCAAATGGATATGGCCAATGCCCGCGAAGCCTTGCAAGAGGCCGCTGCCGATATAGAAGAAGGCGCTGATTTTCTTATGGTAAAACCTGCAGGCCCCTATTTAGATATTTTACGTCAGCTCAAAGACAATTTTGATATGCCGCTGGCGGCTTATCAGGTGAGCGGCGAATATTCGCTTATCAAGGCTGCCGGACAGCAGGGATGGATTAACGAAGACGCTGTCATTATGGAATCTCTCACAGCCATCAAAAGAGCCGGCGCAGATATTATTATCAATTATTTTACGGAAGAACTTTTACAAAAAGGATTGGTGCGCTCATGAGTCACCCACACCAGATAAAAGGCGAGCATCCTCATGCATCTCATGGCGCTCCTGGGGCTAAACATCCTACAG
>CAYJHX010000519.1:0-1250 GCA_964369395.1 uncultured Desulfovibrionaceae bacterium | reverse complement strand
CTGCCAACCAAGTGTTGGTGTCGCGCAAATTTGCTGCCGAACAAGGCTTAACGCATTATTACGAAGGGGGCGACAGCGGCATTGAACACGCTTTGTTGCCAGAATTAGGCCTTGTGGGCGCTGGAGATATTGTTATTGGTGCCGACAGTCACACCTGTACCTATGGCGGCGTAGGCGCATTCGCCACGGGTCTTGGCTCTACCGATATTGCCGGTGGTATGGCTCTTGGGGAAACGTGGTTTAAAGTTCCCCCTTCCATTCGTGTAAGCTACAGCGGAACCTTGCCTAAATATATGCGTGCTAAAGATTTAATTTTAATGCTTATTGGCAAAATTGGCGTGGACGGTGCTTTGTATCGTGCTTTGGAATTTGACGGTGCTGTCATTGATGCTCTTGATATTGAAGGCCGTTTGACCATGGCAAATATGGCCATTGAAGCCGGTGGTAAAGTAGGGCTGTTTGCTGTGGACGACGCGACCATTGCCTACGGTAATAAACACCATCGCCCCAATCAAGAAAAGCTTGCCGCCGATGCCGGTGCTGAGTACGAAAGCCATGTACATTTTGATGTGACGGGTCTTGAACCTGTGGTGGCGTGTCCGCATATTCCCGACAATGTGAAGCCTGTGTCGGAAGTGAAAGACGTGGCTATTCAGCAAGTAGTTATTGGTTCTTGCACCAATGGTCGTATCAGCGATATGCGTGACGCCGCGCAAATTTTGCAAGGGCGTAAAGTGGATAAGTCTGTGCGTTGTATTGTTATTCCTGCTACACCTGCTGTGTGGAAGCAAAGCATGCACGAAGGGCTGTTTGATATTTTCACCGATGCCGGTTGCATTATCAGTCCTCCTACGTGTGGCCCTTGTTTGGGCGGGTATATGGGGATTTTGGGCGACGGAGAAAGAGCCGTAGCCACGACCAACCGCAACTTTAAAGGCCGTATGGGCAGTTTGCAATCAGAAGTGTATTTAGCCAGCCCGCTTGTGGCGGCAGCTTCTGCTGTTGCCGGTGTGGTGTGCGGGCCTGATGGTCTATAGCAGGCTGTTGAAAAAGAATAATCTACGTCGTCAGACTCGTTTTTGTTTATATTTTATGGTAATTAAGGAAAAATAATATGAAATTCCACGGAAAAGCCCATAAAGTGGGCGAACATATTGATACAGATGCCATCATACCTGCCCGTTTCTTGGTAACAGCAGATATGCATGTTTTGGGTGAAAACTGCATGGAAGGTCTGGAACCCGGTTGGG
>CAYJHX010000518.1:0-1250 GCA_964369395.1 uncultured Desulfovibrionaceae bacterium | reverse complement strand
CAGGGCAGTAGCTCCAACGGCTAGAGCGGCGGTCTCCAAAACCGCAAGCTGGGGGTTCGAATCCCTCCTGCCCTGCCATTTTTTTACCCAAAAAAGTATCTACGGTATCCACTATGGCAACAAAAAAAGCACCTGCGCCTACGCCTGCAAAGGCGAGCTCTGAACAAAACCCTATCTCTCGTTTCATTACCTATGTAGAAGAGTCTCGCGCAGAACTTCGCAAAGTGAGCTGGCCTACCATTAAGGAAACACGAGGCGCTACCTTTGTTGTTCTTGGATTTGTAGCTATTATGTCCGTCCTTTTGGGCCTTGTAGACCTTGGCCTTTCATCGCTTATTAAAGCTATTCTTTCTTAAGGGCTTGTTGCTATGAGTGACCACACCATAAAAGACGCTCTTGAGCAGGCACCTTCTGATATTTCTTCCGAGCAATTGCAGCACGATGCTCCTTTAGAGAGTGATGCATCTGATGCGCAAGACGCGCAAGATATACAGAATATTTCTGACAGTGTAAGCGCCTTCCAAGGCGCTGACGATTTAGCGCAAGCAGAAGAGGACGACTTACTCGGTATTGATACCGAAAATATGCGCTGGTATATTTTGCATACCTATTCTGGTTTTGAGCAACGCGTAGAGCAAACCATTAACGAGATGATTCGTAATGGTCAAGCCCAAGGGCTTATTGGTCGCGTAGTTGTGCCCACAGAAAAAGTGGAAGAGCTTGGAAAGGGCGGCGAAAAGCGCACTACAAAAAGAAAATTTTATCCCGGTTATGTCATGATTCAAATGAACATGACAGATTTTTCTTGGTACCTTATCCAGAACATTCCTAAGGTAACAGGATTTGTCGGCGGGAAAAATAGACCTTCTCCTATGCGAGACAGCGAAGCTGAGAAGATCTTACAACTCATGAAGGAACGTCAAGAAACGCCCCGTCCTAAGTTCAACTTTGAGCGTGGTGACGAAGTCCGAGTTATTGACGGACCTTTTGGTGGATTTAATGGCGTTGTGGATGATGTTGACTACAACAAGGGCAAACTAAAAGTTTCCGTTTCTATATTCGGACGCCAAACGCCAGTGGAGCTGGACTTTATTCAAGTCTCCAAAGGTTAACGTGCAAAGTTTATCGTGTTTTTGAAGGAACAACCAAATGGCTAAAAAAGAAGTTGCCAAAATCAAATTGCAGATTTCCGCAGGTGCTGCAAACCCATCCCCACCAGTAGGTCCGGCTCTTGGTCAGCATGGCCTCAA
>CAYJHX010000517.1:0-1260 GCA_964369395.1 uncultured Desulfovibrionaceae bacterium | reverse complement strand
AAAAAAATCTTATAAAGATTTGTCACAGAAAAAACACTTGCAAAAATAAAAGAAAGTGTCATGCTAAAAAAAAGGCTGAAGCCCAGTGCACTCCCCTTCCTTTGGCACTACCCCCCCCTTGTGCTTCACCTTTTGACTCGCGAACCTTGCTTCCCCCAGTAAGGTTCGCATTTTATTTAGACAATATGGACATCGGCTATCTAACATGAGACCTCTGCGTAAAGAGTATTTACGTAAAAACGAAGCTCACTTTTATGTAAAGCTTTACACGTGAAAGCAGCTGTGTATGAGTTGCACTATAAGGAAAAAATATGGAATTAGAGTTATACGTCATTGTCTTATGTTCAATCATGTTTTTGATTGCTGGCTTTGTAGATGCCATAGCTGGCGGCGGAGGGCTTATTACTTTGCCTTCACTAATGCTCTTTAATATTCCACCGCATGTGGTGTTGGGAACCAATAAATTTGCTTGTAGCTTGGGATCTTTGACAGCCATTTGGCCTTTTTTTCGCAAAAAGCTTATTGTGCTTCATCTCGTACCTGTAGGCTTTGTGGCAGCTTTTAGTGGCGGCGCCTTTGGTTCTTGGCTAGCTTTGCAGGTAGAGCCAGCCTTACTTGGTAAAATCATGGCTTTTCTTTTGCCTTTGGGGCTTGTGTGTTCGCTGTTTTCTGGAAAATATAAGCAAGATACGCAGCCTAAAGAGCTTCCTTTGCCTACGCAACGAGTGTATGTGGGGCTCATTGGCCTTGGTATTGGTGTGTACGATGGTTTTTTTGGCCCAGCTACCGGTTCTTTTTTTATTTTGGGCTTGCATCTTGTCTTGGGGCTTGAGCTTGTATCGGCTTCCGGCACTACAAAAGTTTTGAATTTGGCGTCAAATTTAGGCGCTTTGGCTACCTTTGCTTCAGGCGGTGTGGTGCTGTACAGCCTTGCTATTCCCTGTGCTTTGGGCAGTATTATTGGCAATCAACTGGGTGCGCATTTGGCCATTACCGTGGGCGTAAAAGCGGTGCGGCTTTTCTTGTATGTGGCCTTGACCTTACTTTTTGGAACCTTGCTATACAAATATCTTGTATAGGATTTTTTGAAAGAGGACAGACAAAATTTTTCGTAAGAAAATGCGTATAAAAGTTTTTAAGACAGTTTTGGGAGGGAGCGAAAAAATTCCCTCCCAAAAAAATAGAGAGAGCAAATTAATTTTTCAAACTATGGATGGGTGCAGGTATTCTGCCCCCAAGCTGAATAAAGGCTGAAGCATC
>CAYJHX010000516.1:0-1275 GCA_964369395.1 uncultured Desulfovibrionaceae bacterium | reverse complement strand
GGTCTTGGGCCTGCCTTTGGGTTTGGCCCTTGGCTATGGCAATTTTCCAGGGCGCCGTATTCTTCGGCTTATTTCTGACACCCTGCTTGCCTTCCCTACAGTGCTCATTGGCTTATTGGTCTATGCACTCATCATGAATAAAGGCCCTTTGGGCAGTTTTGGCCTCCTCTTCACATTGGAGGGCTTAGCCCTTGGTCAAGCCATTCTGGCCCTACCTATAGTGACATCCCTTACGGCTCAAGCTGTAGAAAATCAAGATAAACGCTGCCGTCAAACCTTGCTCACTCTAGGGGCAACGCCCTTGCAAGTGGCTTGGGGCACCTTGTGCGAATTGCGTTTTGCCATCATGCTAGTACTGGTCACGGCCTTTGGACGCGTCATCACCGAAGTAGGTATTGCCATGATGTTAGGCGGTAACATTCGCTGGCATACACGCACCATTACCACAGCCATTTCTTTAGAAACCAACAAAGGCGAATTTGCCCAAGGTATAGCTTTGGGCCTCGTGCTTTTACTTATGGCCTTTTTGCTTAATTTTGCCTTGGCGCTGTTGCGTAAAGAAGGACGAAGAGGGTAACTATGCTCTACAAATTAGAAAATATTATCCAAAAATACGGTAAGCATATAGCTCTTGACCTCAACAGAAGAAATGGCCAAAGCAACAACACCAGTCCCCTCGTCATTACAAAAGGATCTGTATTAGCCCTCACCGGCCCCAATGGCGCAGGAAAAAGTACGTTATTGCGTTTACTGGCTTTTTTAGAAAAACCAAGTCAGGGCACCATACAATTTTATGGCACCCCGCGCACGGCTCCGCGCCTTGAAGCCACATTACTTTTACAAGAGCCCTACGTTTTTAAACGCTCTGTTTTAGAAAATGTCTGCTATGGCCTACGCTTACGCCGCGACACGCAGCATATGGAAGAACGCGCCTTGGACGCACTGGCGCGTGTGGGTTTTAGTACAGATCAGGTACGCAAACGCCCTTGGTACCAACTTTCTGGCGGCGAAAAACAACGCGTAGCCCTAGCTGCACGGCTAGTTCTCAACCCCCTCGCCCTACTCTTGGACGAACCCACAGCCCATGTAGATGGAAAATGCGCCTCTGCCATTCACGAAGCCGTACACCGCGCCGCGCAAGAAGACACCACGGTGATCGTCTCCAGTCACGATAGAGCTTGGCTTCAAGAGCTTAACGCAGAATATTTGTCGCTAGAGGCACAAGACAATGAGACGTTACTAAGAAAGTACTAAAGCCCAAAAGCTTTCCCTTAA
>CAYJHX010000515.1:0-1277 GCA_964369395.1 uncultured Desulfovibrionaceae bacterium | reverse complement strand
TGGTGGGTCGTGCGGGGTTCGAACCTGCGACTCTCTGCTTAAAAGGCAGATACTCTACCTGCTGAGTTAACGACCCTTATGGAGATGGCATCTTATGCAATCTTGTTTGAGCTGTCAATCTTTTTTTTATTTTTTTAAAATTAACTTCTCTTGTGTCGATGGAGTGACTCGGTCTCCCGCATCGACAAAGGCAATCTATACGTTTCGATTCTATTTTGCAAGAGATTTTTTACAAAAAAATATTTTTTTTGTAACATACTGTTTGTAAAGAATTTTGTTTAAGGGGTGGTGGCTTGTAGTGTTTGCAATTTATGAAATAGTACGTTAATAAATAGAAGATGAAGAGAAATTGTCGTTTATTTTTTAAAAGATAATTTTTTGATAAGTATGTATATAAACACATTTTACAGAGGAGTAACTATGCGTATTAAATCATTATTAATAATTTTTATGTTTGTGGGGTCGATATTTTGGGCGGCTGTGCAAGATGCAGAGGCTCGTCGTGCTGGTGGGGGAAGGTCTTTTGGAAGTAGGTCTTCCATGCAAAGATCTACGACCGCTCCAAAACAAAGTTCCACTATGAATCAAAAAACAGCACCAACAAAGAAGTCTGGTTTGTTTGGTGGTGCAGGTGGCATGATTGGTGGCTTACTTGCTGGTACTCTTTTAGGGTCCATGCTTTTTGGTGGTGATGGCGGCGGCGGTATGTTTGATATACTATTGCTGTTGTTATTAGTCTACTTAGGCTTCAAATTCTTTAAAGCCATGCAAAGGCGTAAGGCGACAGGGTATACCAGCTACGGCGGAGCTGCAGCTGGGGCTGGTGCCGGAATGGGCGCCGGGGCTCCGGGAGCTTCGGGAGGTATGCAATATCAAAATACTTCGCAAGATTTTGGTGGAGGCTGGAGCAATCTGCAAAGTGGTAACGGTCAGCAAGGGTTTCAAAATCCTAACATTCCTGCTGGCTTTGACGTAGAAGATTTCTTAGAAGGGGCAAAGGTTGTTTTTAATCGCTTGCAAAACTCTTGGGATAAGCGCGACTTTGAAGATTTAGCGCTTTTTACCACGGATGTAGCGTATAATGAGTTGAAGAGTCAACTTGAAGAAGATCAAAGTTCTAATAAAACAGAAGTTCTTATGCTTAAGGCACAGCTATTGAGTGTAAAACAAGATGCTGGTGATGAAATTGCGTCGGTATTTTTTGATGTGGTTATGCGAGAAAATACCAGAGAGGAAACCGAACAAGTTCGCGAAATATGGCATTTCTTACGCCCTGC
>CAYJHX010000514.1:0-1280 GCA_964369395.1 uncultured Desulfovibrionaceae bacterium | reverse complement strand
AAACCGGCGCCGCCATGGCAGGTATTGGCTACTCCACCTATTATGATGTGGGTGTTTCTGCCTCTATTATGGAACGTAACCTTTTGGGTCGCGGTTATTGGTTGCAAGTGCAGGGCTTTACCTCCACCACACGTACCTCGGGTATTATCTCTTTCACCAACCCACGTCTGTACGACACAGACCTATTGGTGGGCGGCGATGTGTACTACACCTACGACTCTTGGGACGACTATAGCAAAACCACCGTGGGGGGTACCGTTCGCATGGCCTACCCCATTGGCGAATATACATCCATTGGTTTAAGCTATCGTCTTGAGCAATATGTCTTGGACAATATCTACGAATATTCCGCCCCGTCCATTAAAGAATACGAAGGGGTAAACTGGTCTAGTGCTGTTTTGGCCCGTGTCACGCGTGACACCACTAACAGCCGCTCTCGCCCCACTGAAGGCACCATTACACGCGTGTCTTTAGAATACGGTGGTTCTTTCCTTGGCGGTACAGACAACTTTGTGAAGGCCATGTTTGACTGGCAAGGCTTCTATTCCATAGACAGAAAAGGCGATCACGTTCTGCGTTTACGCACTCGTCTTGGTGGCGTGTACCAAAACTCACCAGAAATTATCCCCGTATTTGAACGCTTCTACTTGGGTGGCATTGATACCGTTCGCGGTTTTGACTACAGCCACATTACCCCTAGGGACCAAGTTTATGGCGATATCATCGGTGGTGACCGCATGGGTGTGGCCAACTTAGAATACATTTGGAACTTCAGCGAAGATTTGGGCATGGCTCTTGTACCCTTTGTGGATGCTGGCTTTAACATCGACTCAGACCATATGAGCGTGCATGACCACATTGTTGCCACGGCAGGTGTTGAGCTGCGTTGGCGCTCTCCCATGGGGGATTTGCGCATAGCTTATGGTATTCCGATTACCGAAGATTATTACAACAGACAACAACCCGGACGTTTTGAGTTTACCATGGGTCATCAGTTCTAAAAAACTGATACGCATAAAAAATCAAAGCCGATACCTTGTGTGTCGGCTTTTTTATTTGTATTTTGAGAGTTCCGCACCATCCTTAAAACGAGAACTCTGCACAATTTGAGAGTCCTGCATAATTCTTAAAATTGCTAATATACATGGATTGCTACGCTTCTCGCAATGACTTTCGTTGTAATACCAAGTCATTGCGAGAAGCGTAGCGACGAAGCAATCCATGATTTTTTAATTGTGCAAGACTCTTAATTTGTACACACACCGCTCTAGCATGCCCTA
>CAYJHX010000513.1:0-1283 GCA_964369395.1 uncultured Desulfovibrionaceae bacterium | reverse complement strand
TTTTTCAATGGACTGTTAAAAACTAAGGGGAAACCGAAGCTTCCCCTTAATATCTTAAAACTCTTTACACTTTAATGGTCGTTATCGTGCTCATCGCAATGTTCTCCTTTTTTGCAGGGAAAAAGCACAAAGCACCAATAAATCACAAAAGCAGGTAAGGTTACAAACATCAAACCATAGGCCCACGTTTTTGTGAACAAAAAGTAATCATAAAAGGTTGCAAAAGATCCAGCGGCCATATGTCACCTCCTAGTGAGAATCCTTAAAGTCTGGATGTTCGTACAGCACCGGCATATGATACACGATAAAGCGATATGCTGTCACAATAAGCGTTACCACAAAAACGGAAACACAAATTTCGCCAATGCTGGGGAAGTAACGTTCCGAAGCGGGCAAATGATAGTTAAAGGCCACGAGGCTGATATTAAAGCGGTTTAATACAATACCCAATACGGCATTGATAGAACCAATACGGCACAACTTCAAATTGCGCTCACGAGCCCCCTTGGCATAAATAAGGGCCGGCATAAGCACAAAGAAGCCCATTTCTATCATCCACCAGAAACCATACGGCGTAAACAAGTACTTAAAGTTATCTTGTACTGCCATATCAATAAGTTTCAACATGAAGTAGGAGAACAAGATAAGCGAAGCAGCTTTGGCAAAAGCCACGGTAACACCGTCAGCTTCACGCAGGTGAGTGGCGTCCATATAATCGTGTACACCCTTGTGCGCAAGCATACCTTCAAAGATAACCATGGAAGAACCAGCTACCATGGAAGACACAAAGAAGAACATGGGCATAAAGGGAGAATACCATAGCGGATGCAGTTTACCCGGAGCTATAAGGAAAAGCGCCGCCAAAGACGATTGGTGCAAGGTAGATAAACACACACCAAAAATGGTAAGTATGATGGTCCAGCGAATAATAAGTTTGCGCCACTTCACAAGGAAGGGGAATTTTCCTGCCAACCATTCCATGGGAGCCACAGAAAATTCAATCATAAGTACGGTCACATAGGTTGCCACACAAAGACCCACTTCAAAAAGCACAGAGGTTGTGCCGGGGTAGAAGAACATATAGGGCAAGCGTAAGGGGTGCCCTAAATCGTAGAGCAACGCCACCACAACAAAGCTGTAACCAAGAAAGGCTGTAGTTACAGCAGGACGTACTGCAGAGTGAAATTGTTTAATACCAAAGATGTAACACGCTACTGTGGTAAAATAGCCACCGGCAGCCAGTGCCACACCGCACATAAGGTCAAAACCAATCCAAATACCCC
>CAYJHX010000512.1:0-1287 GCA_964369395.1 uncultured Desulfovibrionaceae bacterium | reverse complement strand
GACATACAAAAACATTTGCCGCCGCATAAGCAAGCGCCAGCTTTTCAGGAGTATCATTCTTCGCAAACGCAAACGCCTTCGGCGCCCGTTGGGTGGCTACTTTGTCGCTACGCCTCTCGCAATGGCCTAGTATTACAACGAAAGTCATTGCAAGCGAAACGAAGTAATCCATGTATTTCAGCAGTCTTAAGAATTATGCAGGACTCTTATCATTTTTAAGCCCTCCTTAAAAAAGTGCATGTATACGTGCGAAGTTGCAAAGCTCCCAAAAAACATCCATGGGTGACGAAATTATTCTTTATGGTATGTATAAAGCCGATAAAGAGCCGTTATAAAAAGATAATTCACTTGTTTTGTGCCGTTTTTTGTGCTATGCATAACCAAAACAGGAGAAAGCGATGCGAATTCTTATTTTGGGCGGAAGTGGTTTTATTGGCATGCCTTTGGCGCACTTTCTTGTGGAGCAAGGCCATGAAGTGAGTATTACTTCTCGCAGGGCAGTACCTGCGGAAGAACAATCTGGTATATTGCGGGTATATCAGTGGAATGGCGCTAGCGCTGAGGATGTACTTCCATATATACAAGGCTCTGATGTTATAATAAATCTTGTGGGGAAAAATATTTCT
This sequence comes from uncultured Desulfovibrionaceae bacterium, assembly GCA_964369395.1. Taxonomy (GTDB): domain Bacteria; phylum Desulfobacterota; class Desulfovibrionia; order Desulfovibrionales; family Desulfovibrionaceae; genus CAYJAD01. The sequence continues at coordinate 661 of CAYJHX010000512.1, read as the reverse complement.
CAAGGGCGCTGGACAACAAGGAATAAACACGCCATAGAACAAAGCCGCGTCTTGAGCACAGAGGCTGTTTTGGATGCTTTGCATTTGCTTTATACCCAAGGGCATACTTTGCCACATACTTTTCTTCAAGCTTCGGCTTGCGGCTATTATGGTTCTTGGAAAGACAGTGTCTCTGCGCCTTTGTGTGCAGAAAGTCAACCGGCGGGAAAAGGTTTTTTGGCCAGCGTGTGTCAGAGATGGGAAGAAAATGTACAAGGGGTGTCAGCTTTGGGGGTGCGTTGCTGTGTGCTACGCTTTGCCCCTGTATTGGGTAAGAAATTTTCAGAAAAAAGGGCAAGTAGTCGGGGTATATGGGATATAGGAAACGTTGGCGGCTTTTTGGCGCCGCTCATTCCGCCTTTCAAGGTCTATTTGGGCGGTGTGGTAGGGAGTGGAAAACAACCTTTTAGTTGGGTACATCGTGATGATGTGTTGCGTGTTGTACATCATCTTTTAGAGCAGGGGCATCTGAAGGGAGTTTTCAATGTGTGTTCGCCGCAATGGACAACCATGGAATATTTTACGAAAACGCTGGCGAAAACCTTACAGCGTCCTGCGTGGTTGCCCCTTCCGGCGCCTTTGGTGCGTTTAGTGGGCGGACAAATGGCTGAAGAGCTTATTC
>CAYJHX010000511.1:0-1294 GCA_964369395.1 uncultured Desulfovibrionaceae bacterium | reverse complement strand
AAAATAGTTAAGGCCATGCCCCAAAAGCTTATGCGTACCTTTTCCATATCTTGCATGGAAAAAATCGCCACACCAAGCACTATGAAAAATGCCGCTGAAGCTGTGGAAAAATGGAATTTTTCACCAAAAAAAGCCACCATGACGAAAATAACAAAAATAGGGTAGCAAAACTGCACCGTACCCACAATACCGGAATCCATATAGTCAAAGGCCGCCACAAAGGTCAGCGCTGCTAACATATAAAAGAAACCAATGACGGCAAATTTAAGCACATCGCTTTTGCTAATGCGTAAAGACCTTTTGCAAGATACAGCAAAAAGCAAAATGCATATGGCGGCAATAAAAAAGCGATAAAAGGTATTGCTGGTAAAAGAAATGCCCTCATACATCAAAGGCAAAGAAAATAGGGCAACCGTACCGTAAGTGATGGCCGCCGCACAAGCGTAGATAAAACCGAGTAACATAATGCTAGCCCACAAGCTCGTTAGGCTATCATATTAATGACAGTACCTAAGTTCTCATCCAACGCCTGAATGGTCTTGGTATTGGCCTCATGCCCGCGTTGCGCCACAATGGTATTGACCGTTTCACGAGCATAATCTGTAGACGAAGGCACCACCTCTGTGTGTGCCTGCACCTGCCCTGTGCTTCCCTCCACGTACTGTGTTTGCATATGGGTGGGCCTTTCAATATTGGTCACATTGTAGGCAGAACTGTGTATACCTTCAGAAAAAGCCTGCATGGCAGAAGAAGCAGAATACATACCTGAAATGTTCATAGCGCTACACCTCCGTAGACTGTGTCTTGCTATTACATATGTGTGGCCGTATTGCAATAGAAAAAGGAGGGGAATATGGCTAGAGTAGGAGAACTCTTTGTGGGGGGAAGGAGACCGCCTAGGCTCTCGATATCCGCACGGCGCGTTCCTTGCCTACGGCTACCAGCCCTTGGGTCGGCCTTTTGCTAGCGCCCAAAAGGGGGCTCCTTCCCCCCACACCCCCATCCTCTCCCAAAAGACGCTTTATATTTTTAGCATGCGGCAACCAAGCTGTGTATAAAAAACATTTTTTGTCGCTATGTAAAAGTTTTTGAGGGTGGGGAGCCCATGTAATGGGCGGGGAGGGAACTTTTTTCAAAAAGTTCCCTCCCCACAAAAAAATCTTCGCCACTATTTACTTTAACATCGGCTTGCCTGCCGCTTTTAAAAATGCATTGATGGCGGCCTTGCCGCCCATAAATTCTGCCATTTCGGGCCAGACCACATCCATAGCATTTTTCTTCCACTCTGCTTCAT
>CAYJHX010000510.1:0-1297 GCA_964369395.1 uncultured Desulfovibrionaceae bacterium | reverse complement strand
GGTGGCGCTGTAGTGCATATGGCCTCTGCTGCCGGTGCGCTAGCTTGTGCTCATGCTCTTGGTGCCAGAAGGGGCGTTGGTAGCGTAAATATGAAGCCGCATAACTTGACCTTGACCCTTCTTGGTGGCGGTTTATTATGGTTTGGTTGGTTTGGTTTTAATGCTGGCTCTGCTTTGGCTGCGGGAGCCCTTGCCGGTCACGCTTTGCTAAGTACGCACCTTGCCACGGCTGCTGGCGTTCTTGGCTGGCTTGTGGTGGAGTGGAAGCGCACAGGTAAGCCCACATCTTTGGGGGCTATCTCCGGCGCCATTGCAGGCCTTGTGGCCATTACTCCCGGTGCTGGTTTTGTTTCCCTTGGTTCTGCATTAATTATCGGTTTTATTGGTGGCATGGTGTGCTATGGCGGCGTGCTTCTTAAGGAAAAATTTGGCTATGACGATGCTCTTGATGTGGTAGGTATTCACGGTATTGGTGGTACATGGGGTGCCTTTGCTACAGGTCTTTTTGCCACCGCTTCTGTAAACGGCATTGACGGCTTATTCTATGGCAATGCAGATCTGTTGCTTGCACAAGTAATCTCCATCGTCGGCACTTGGGTTTTTGTTTATATCATCAGCCGTATCATTTTAGCCATCGTAAAGGCTACTGTGGGCTTGCGTGTCAGCGACGAAGCTGAAATTACCGGACTTGATTTGGCCGAACACAACGAACGGGGGTATTCCTTGTAGGAGTAGACTGTTGAAAAATGGGGGACTGCTTTGTTACGCTTGTTTTTCTCTCAGCATGGAGCGAAGGCGTTCTATGCCTTAAGAAAAAACACTGCATTTGCCTTGCATCTCCCCATTTTTGATCAGTTTACGATTCGTAGATGGAATAAAATTTGGGCAAAAACTTGATACCAGAGTATTAAGGAATGGGCCCACAGGACGTGGGTAAGCCCGCACGACCAAGCTTTCCCATAGAAAGAAGGAGAAATGTTATGAAAAAAATAGAAATTATCGTTCGCCCTCAAGTTTTAGATATTTTACGGGCAGAATTAGAAAAAGCTGGTGTAAAAGGATTGAATTACTGCGAAATAAAAGGCTTTGGCCAGCAAAGAGGGCATTCAGAAACGTATCGTGGACAAACTATCTTTGTAGAATATGTGCATAAAGTTCGCTTAGAAGTAGTGGTTGTCGACGAAATGATGGAAGAAATTATCAGCGTTGTTGAAAGAACCGCCAAAACAGGCCATGTGGGGGATGGAAAAATCTTTGTCACCGATGTATGCGAAGTGGTGCGGATACGGACTGGGGA
>CAYJHX010000509.1:0-1303 GCA_964369395.1 uncultured Desulfovibrionaceae bacterium | reverse complement strand
GCACGCAGCACATCAAGATCTTCTGTTTTTTGAGCAAGACGCTCTTCTGCACGCTTCTGGGCATTTTGCGCACGGGCCTTATCAATATCTTGTGCAAGTTCTGCCGATTCAGCCAGCACGGTAACCACATTGTCATTCACATCGGCAAAACCGCCGGATATGAACACGTATTGGTCTTTTCCGTCTTGATTGTAACGCAGTACGCCAACTTTTAAGGCAGACAAAAGAGCTACGTGACTTTTCAGCACGCCAAACTCACCGTCTACGCCAGGGCAACTTACATAATCTACCGACGTATTCACCACCTCTTTATCAGGGGTTACAACTTCTAATTGAAGCACCGCACTCATAGCTGCTCCTTATGCACCCTTACGTTCTTCGTACTTAGCTACTGCCATTTCTATGCCGCCCAGCATGTAGAAGTCGCCTTCTGCCAAGTGGTCATAGTCACCTTCAAGAATGCCCTTAAAGCCCTTGATGGTGTCGGTCAGTTGTACATATTGCCCAGGGGTACCGGTAAAGGTTTCTGCCACGTGGAATGGTTGCGACAAGAAACGTTGGATACGACGAGCACGAGCCACAACAACTTTATCGTCGTCGGAAAGCTCATCCATACCTAAGATGGCGATGATGTCTTGCAAGTCTTTGTACTTTTGCAATACAGACTGTACTTGACGAGCCACACCATAGTGTTCTTCACCCACCACATTGGGGTCAAGAATACGGGAGCTTGAGTCAAGAGGGTCCACCGCAGGGTAGATACCAAGTTCTGCAATTTGACGAGAAAGCACGAGGGTTCCGTCAAGGTGCGAGAAGGTGGTGGCTGGGGCAGGGTCAGTCAAGTCGTCAGCAGGTACGTATACGGCCTGAACAGCAGTGATAGAACCTTTGTTGGTAGACGTAATACGTTCTTGCAAGCCACCAAGGTCTGTACCCAAGGTAGGTTGATAACCCACCGCAGAAGGCATACGTCCAAGAAGGGCGGATACCTCAGAACCGGCCTGAGTAAAGCGGAAGATATTGTCAACGAAGAGAAGCACGTCTTGGTTTTCTTCGTCACGGAAATATTCCGCACAGGCAAGAGCGGTCAAGGCTACGCGAGCACGGGCTCCCGGAGGTTCGTTCATCTGACCGTACACAAGGATGGCGCGTTCTAAAACTCCGGCATCTTTGAGTTCGTGATATAAGTCGTTTCCTTCGCGGGTACGCTCACCAACACCGGCAAACACAGAGCTACCGCCGTGTTGTTTTGCGATGTTGTTGATCATTTCCATAAGGATAACGGTCTTGCCCACACCGGCGC
>CAYJHX010000508.1:0-1305 GCA_964369395.1 uncultured Desulfovibrionaceae bacterium | reverse complement strand
AAACTGCATACGCTGTTTCATAACGAAGCTTGGGATAAAACACTACAATGCGCAAAGCATGAATACATCGCTACAAATAAAGTTATTTGGAAAGGGGGTCTGGGGGAAGAACCCTTTTTCAAAAAGGTTTTCCCCCAGCAAACGTAAGGAAAAAAGATGTTAGCCATTTTAGATTACGGAGCCGGCAATCAAACCAGCGTTAAGCGTGCCCTAGAGCATGTGGGCATTCCCGCCATTATTACTCAAGATATTCCTACTTTAGAACGTGCCTCGGGCATTATTTTTCCCGGCGTGGGCGCTGCAGGGCAAGCCATGCAGCATTTAACACAAAGCGGATTAGATGTGGTGCTAAAGCGCTGTATTGAAAAAGATATTCCTTTGCTTGGTATTTGCCTTGGTTGTCAAATTCTTTTGGAGCATAGCGAAGAAAATGACCAAACGTGTCTTGGCATTGTGCCTGGCGTATGTAAGCGTTTTGCGCAAGGCCTGCACGAAGAAGATGGTACCCCTGTGCGTATTCCGCATATGGGGTGGAACGGTATAAGCCACAAGCAAGAGTCTTTATTACTTAAAGATGTGCCGCAAGAGGCGGAATTTTACTTTGTACACAGCTATTATGTGGAGCCAGCCCCAGAGCTGATTATTGCTAGCACCTATTATGGCAAGGAATTTTGCAGTATTTATGGCCGCGATGGCTTATGGGCTTTGCAATTTCATGTGGAAAAAAGCGGTATCCCCGGCTTACAAATTCTTAAAAATTTCCATGCCTATTGCAGCAGTAAAGGAGGCCAACATGCTGAGTAAACGCGTTATACCCTGCCTTGATGTACGCGATGGTAGATTGACTAAAGGGGTGAAATTCGAAGGTAATGTGGACATTGGTGATCCTGTAGAAACAGCCAGACGTTATTATGACGAAGGAGCCGATGAAATTGTTTTTTACGACATTACTGCTTCACACGAAAAGCGCGGTATTTTTCTTGATGTGGTGTCTCGCGTAGCCGCAGAAATTTGCATCCCCTTTAGTGTTGGCGGTGGTATTTCCACTGTGGAAGACATGCGCGCCGTACTTCTTGCCGGAGCCGAAAAAATTTCGGTAAACTCGGCTGCTGTAAAAACGCCAGAAATTATCAGCCAAGGGGCCGCCGCCTTTGGTTCACAGGCCATTGTGGTGGGTATGGATGTTAAACAAGTAGAAAAAAGTGAAGCCATTCCTTCCGGCTATGAAATTGTCATCCATGGTGGACGCAAACATATGGGCTTAGATGCCCTTGCTTGGGCCAAGCGCTGTGAAGAGCTGGGCGC
>CAYJHX010000507.1:0-1307 GCA_964369395.1 uncultured Desulfovibrionaceae bacterium | reverse complement strand
CGAATATATTCCAGCCCCACATCTTCCAGCACCGACAAACGCCGTTCGAGCACAGGGTAATTTTCAAAAAACTTACGGGCTTGCGCTACGGACAAATCAAGCACTTCGGCAATATTTAACCCTTTATAACGCACCTCTAGGGTTTCGTGATTATAACGCTTGCCCTTGCAAACATCGCAAGTCACATAGACATCGGGTAAAAAGTGCATTTCTACCCGAATCTGCCCATCACCATTACACGATTCACAACGCCCGCCACGCACGTTGAAAGAAAAACGACTGGCCGTATAGCCACGCTTACGCGCATCAGCAGTACTGGCAAAAATATTGCGAATTTCATCGAAAATTTTAGTATACGTGGCAGGATTAGACCTTGGCGTACGCCCAATGGCGCTTTGGTCAATGGAGACAATGCGTTCTATATCTTCATGACCAGAAATACCGGCAATGATACCGGGCTGATCTACGCGAATACCTTGAGAAAGGGCTAAATGCTTGTACAAAGTATCCACCACCAATGAACTTTTTCCCGAACCAGAGACCCCCGTCACACAGGTAAGCACGCCCATTGGAATATGACAATCGATATTTTTGAGATTATTGGTGGTAATGCCACGTAAGGAGAGCATCCCCGCACCCTCGCGCCTTTCGTCGGGCAAATTGATACCCATATCACCGCGCAAATACTTCGCTGTAAGGGTATTGGCCTTAGACATCAGTTTTTGCACCGACCCTGTAAATACCAAATCGCCGCCCAAAGAACCGGAACCGGGCCCTAATTCAATAACTGTATCGGCCTCACAAATGGTGGCTTCGTCGTGTTCTACCACCAGCACCGTGTTGCCACGCTGCTGTAAAGAACGTAAGGTACCGATAAGTCTTTCATTATCGCGCGGATGCAAGCCAATGGAAGGCTCATCCAGCACATAGGTTACACCCACAAGGCCAGAGCCCAATTGCGAAGCCAAACGAATGCGCTGGGCTTCGCCACCGGATAAAGTAGACATGGATCGCCCTAACGAAATATATTCCAAGCCCACATCGTGCATAAAGCGCAAACGATGACGTAATTCCTTAAGCAAAGGCTCCGCAATAAGGGCATGGCGGCCGCTAAATTCTTGAGTAGCTAGCCAATCGATGGCTTTTTCCACCGACATGCGACAAAAGGTATCAATATTCACATCACCCACGCGCACAGCCAGCGCCTCAGGGCGCAAACGAGCCCCTTGACATTGCGGGCAATAGGTAGATTGACGATAACGGGCCAAGGTTTCGCGCCAAGCATCACCGTATTGCATACCCTTTTC
>CAYJHX010000506.1:0-1309 GCA_964369395.1 uncultured Desulfovibrionaceae bacterium | reverse complement strand
TGCCCTATCATGGGTGTCAGCAAGATATACTCTTTACCTTTGCTGTGCTCTTCAATCATAGTAAGCGGATCTTTCCAATCGTGCAGAGCAATGGCAAATTTACTATTATGCGCCGGTAAGAGGCGCTTAGCCCCCAATTCTGTGGCGGCCTTGGCGGCGTGTTCTGGTAACAAATGAATATGCGGCCAACCTTTGGGGTTAAACTGTCCCACATCTAAAATGGTCAAATCAAAAGGCCCAAGCTTTTCTGCCATTTCAGGAATATGATTGCCATAGCCTGTATCGCCGCTGTACAAAATCTTTCTTTCTGGCGTTATAAAGGCAAAACCGGCCCACAATGTTTGATTTTTTGAGAATAAGCGACTGGAATAATGGCGTGCAGGGAGCACATGCACTTGAAGCCCCTTTCCTAAATCCACCGATTCATACCAATAGCCTTCCCAAATTTGCTCTGGCGTATAGCCCCACGCTTCTAGATGCGCCCCCACACCCAAGGCTGTAATGACCTTTTTTACTTTGCCTTGCATGGCCTTCATGACATCATAGTCTAAATGATCATAATGATCGTGCGAAATAAGAATGTAATCAATGGGCGGCATATCCTCCACCGTATACACATTGGTACCTTCAAAGGCGCGATTCAAAAAAGAAAAAGGCCCTGCATACTCACTAAAAACAGGGTCAATAAGCATATGCACGCCGTTTAGCTGCATATAATACGACGAATGCCCCAAGGGCACCAACACATTTTCTTGAGGAGAGTTGGCAGCAAGGGCCTTCAAATCTGTTTTTACCGAAGGCAAAGGCGTCGAGGGGGTGCGTTGTCCTTCTTTATTAAAGTGAATATTGTACATACGCACAAAAAAATTCTCTTTCTCCAAATTGGTAGGATCTGGCATGGTATTGCTGAACACACCATCTTTAAAGGTAGGGGTTTGCTGCATGCGCTTTAGGCGCTCTCCTGAAGGTGAGGCTCCAAAGCGTTCGTGACTAAGCTCTGTATATACAAAAGCTACCAAACAAAGTAAGGCAACAACAAACCATGTACGTTTTTTCTTTAGCATACTATGCTCCTTATATTTTTTTGGGGAGGGGAGAGGGAAACTTTTGCTCACGCCAAAAAGTTTCCCTCTCCCCTCCCCAACCCCTTCCCCTCTCCCTTCAAAACGCGTCACATTCAACAAATTGCAAAAAAGTAACAGTAACGGCTACATATAAAGCGCATTTTAGGGGAGGATGGGGGACTTGGGGGGCAGGAGACCCCTTTTGGGCGCTAGCAAAAGGGGTCTCCTTCCCCCCAAAAAAACGT
>CAYJHX010000505.1:0-1323 GCA_964369395.1 uncultured Desulfovibrionaceae bacterium | reverse complement strand
AAACTTCGCTTGCCTTGTATTTTACCCTTTTTGAACCGATTATACGAGGAATAAAAACCTTTTTTTGGGGTTTTTAAGGTTTCCTTGAGTTGACGTTGTTAACACAGAAGGCTTTCTTTCCTTAAAAAAATACTTTCCTTAATCTTTACGAGGTTTGTCATGGATTATGATATTTTTGTCAGTTATGCCCATCAAGATAAGAGCTTTGTGGATGCGCTGGTGCATAGTTTAGAAGCAGCACAAATTCGTTGCTGGTATGCCCCGCGTGATATTCCTACTGGCATGGAATGGCCTGCAGCCATACCCCCTGCCATTAAAAACTCGCGCCTTATGCTCTTGGTTTTTTCTAAAGACTCCAATGTGTCTCAAGAGGTGGCGAAAGAGCTGACCATTGCCTCTAATCATAAAAAACTGGTGGTTCCGGTAAATATGGATAGAACGCCTCTTAATGAGCAAATGGAATATCATTTAAGCAATAAGCACTGGTTGGATATTTATAATTTAGAAATGGAATCGGCCATTCAACAAGTGCTTTTTAGCTTAAAAGATTATCAGCATCTGTTTAAAGAAGATCAACCGCTTAACGCTAGTATGCCGCCGAAAAAGCAAAACATGTCTTCTATAAAACAGCAGAATACGGGGGCCATACCTAAAAAATCGTTACTCCAGTATGGGGCTTTGGCTTGCTGTGCAGTTGTGCTTGTGGGGCTATTGTTTTGGGCATTTTCCGGCAATCCAGAAAAGGCACTTTCACCAACGGCACAAGATACGGCCACTGTAGAAAAAGACGCTTTATCTGCGGAACTTGCCAAAGCACAGGCCTATGTGGATGAGGAAGACTATGAAGACGCAGTGGAAATTTTAGATGATTTAGTAGAAAAAGCGTATCCACAAGCCGAAATGCTTTTAGGGGACATGTATTACAGCGGCCTTGGAGTCAAAGTCGACCTAGCTAAAGCAACAGCTTTGTATCAACGCGCCGCCAATCAAGGTGTCAGTGAGGCGTATTATAGCTTGGCGTATATGTATGAGCAAGGGGAATCTGTTACAAAGGATGTGGATAAAGCCATTGCATTGTATATACAAGCGGCAAATTTAGGTCATGGTGAGGCTATGTATAGCCTTGGAGAGCTGTATGAATTAGATGCTCGCTTGTCTAATAATAAGGAAAAAGCTTTTGCCTATTTTCTTGACGCCGCCCAGAAAGGAGTAGTGGCCGCCCAATATAAGGTTGGCGTCTGTTACTATCATGGTATGGGGGTAGAAAAAAACCAAGCTGAAGGGCTCAATTGGTTGTATAAAGCTGCCGATGCCGGAGACAGT
>CAYJHX010000504.1:0-1326 GCA_964369395.1 uncultured Desulfovibrionaceae bacterium | reverse complement strand
TATTACATGTGCTCGAGAATATTGCGCAACATCCCGCGCAACTGCGGACGCAAATTATCATCTTGCAAAGCAAAAAAGACGTTGGCTGTAAGGTACTCTGCCCAATCACCAGCATCAAAGCGCCAGCCGCCCAATTTTACCGCCAGCATGCCTTTGTCTTTAGCAAGGGCCTGTAGAGCATCGGTAAGCTGAATTTCCCCGCCATGACCCGGCTTTACTTCTTTTAAATAATCAAAAATATCTGGCGTCAGTACATAGCGCCCCACAATGGCCAATTGCGATGGAGCTTTATCAATCTCAGGTTTTTCTACCATATCGTTGATACGATAGACATTAGAGCTCACTTCTACGCCATCAATAATACCATAGCGGCTTACTTTTTCTTTGGGAACTTCCACCACCCCAATGACTGGCATATTTTCAGCTTGAGCCACATCTATGAGTTGTTTAATACCAGGATAGGGGTCAAACATAAGGTCATCACCCACCATAATGGCAAAAGGTTTGTCACGCACAAGCTCTTTAGCACAAAGTACAGCATGTCCAAGACCCAACTGCTTTTTTTGGCGCACGGACATAATATTTACCATTTCGGCAACATTACGAACAATTTCAAGTTTGTCCATCTTGCCTGCGCGTTCTAGCACTTGTTCCAGTTGCAAATTGTAGTCAAAATGGTCTTCGATGACACCTTTATCACGGTTCGTAACAAAAATAACATCTTTAACACCCGACTGAATAGCTTCTTCCACAACGCACTGAATAACAGGCTTGTTGTAAATAGGAAGCATTTCCTTGGGGATGTTTTTGCTTGCCGGAAGGGAGCGTGTGCCCCAGCCTGCCACGGGAATAACAACTTTACGAATCTTTTCCATACAATACCTACAGTAAAAACATTAATCGATAAGGCTCAATGCAAATCTCCTAAAATCCGTTGAACAAAAAAACAAGCAAACCACTCTGGCACTGCACCGAAAACTTCGAAAACAGCTTTCATTTTCAACGTATATCTTACGCCACAAGCGCCCCTTGTAACAGTTCGCAAAAAGACTTTATTTACATAAAGGGATTTCAGATATCTTGCAAGCGAAAAGAACGAAAAGCACGAAAAAGAAATGATTTTTTTGCACAATACCCAGTAAAAAACTTTGCTTTAATGGCATCTTTTTATAAAGTTCATAAAAAAGCTCGGCATAGAAACACCGAGCTTAGATTGCTGACAAACCTTGTCGTATCAAAATGAATGTGAATTTATGACGTAAGCTTCAAAATTTCAATTTTATGTCATCGTTTAAGCGCAAATTATAATTAAAGTTATTTGGAAAG
>CAYJHX010000503.1:0-1334 GCA_964369395.1 uncultured Desulfovibrionaceae bacterium | reverse complement strand
CATTGCGAGCGAAGCGAAGCAATCCATGTATTTTAGTGTTTTTTAGAATTATGCAGAGGTCTCATTTTACTTATAAAAAAAACGTAGACTTAAATAAGCCTACGTTTTTTTATAAGTAAAATACTTACCAACGAGGTTGGTGTAGTTTTTTGCCAGTATCACACAGAGTTTTTGGTTTATTTATAGCCTCTGTTGGAAAGCTGCTCATTGGTATACCCAAAGCGTGTGCGCATGCAAGTTTTGAAATAATCATTGCTATTGGGGTTGGATATGCTCACGGTGCTATTGGTCATATCTTGGGCTTGTTCAAAGCATATAGCTTTGGCAGCGTTCCATTTTTTATCCATGGCCACTTGTTCAGAATGTGTCCGAGGGGTACATGCGGTTAACAAAGCCATGCCCAATAATGCCAGTAAAAAGACATGCATTTTCTTCATAATTTTCTCCTCAAGTTGTATGTCTATAAGTTTAATAAAAACCCTTCATCCATTTGATAAAAATATCATGAAAAAATAAAATAGGAAAGTACAAAATAAAGGGCTGTGTACAATTTTATAATACACGATTTATTGTAAAAATAGTTTGCAAAAATGGTTTTTATTGGTGCCTTGCTGTTATAAGTATATTTTATACTTGAAACATTCAAAGTGTTTTGTGTCTTTTTTACTTAGAATGTTTTCGTTAAAGTTTCCACTATGCTTGTATGGAGGAAACATCTTCGCTGTGCTGACAGATAAAAAATTTATTTCGTCCACCAGATTTCGCTTTGTATAGGCATTGATCGGCTAAAGAAATAGGTATTTTACAATCATTACTTTCACTACCAGTATAAATCCCCATGCTTAGGGTAATAAAAATTTTCTCATGGCCAAGATAAAAGGGGGTGCGCTGCATATGTAAACGAATGCGTTCTGCTGCAATTTCTACTTCTTCATAGGTGCATTGAGGCATAACAATAATAAACTCTTCTCCGCCCCATCGAAAAAGGCTATCCCCTATGCGCAACTGTCTTTTTACTTCTGTGGCAAGGTGTTTTAAAATATAATCTCCCACTTCATGTCCAAAAGTATCATTGATGCGTTTAAAATGGTCAATATCAAGTAAAGCAACGGCATAAATTTGTTGATTGCGTTGACAGTTAGCCATGACCCATTCTAAAAATTTGTCGCAGTAACGCCTATTGCCAAGACCGGTCAAAATATCTGTAAGCGATGTTTTTCCGATGTGACGTACCGCATTTTGTAAAGCAGCATAGGTTCTGGAACGAGAATACTCTAGACAGCTTACTAAAAGAAAACCGCCTGTTAGAGCTACAAAAAAGCGTAATTGTGTGC
>CAYJHX010000502.1:0-1334 GCA_964369395.1 uncultured Desulfovibrionaceae bacterium | reverse complement strand
TAGGCTGTGTGGCAAGAGCTCGAGCAATTTCCAAACGGCGCTGCGCCCCATAGGGTAAAGAGTGAGCTTTTTCTTGTGCATAAGGAGTGAGGTCAAGTTTATCAATAAAGTATTGCGCTTGCTCACGAATACGCTCTTCTTCCTTGGTAAACATAGGAAGAGCCAAAGGAGCCATCCACCAAGGATATTTGCGCCGCACATGGCACCCTACCATAACATTTTCCACAGCCGTTAAATGCTGAGAAAGCCGAATATTTTGGAAGGTACGAGCCATGCCCGCCTTACATACTTTGTGTGGAGTTTTTCCGGTAATTTCTTTGCCATCAAAACGCACATGCCCTTCTTGCGGGGTATAAAAACCGCTGATGACGTTAAAAGCCGTAGTTTTTCCAGCGCCGTTGGGCCCAATAAGCCCCACAATGCTGCCTTTGGGTATGGCCATAGATAAATCGTTCACAGCAATAACACCACCAAAACGCATGGTGACATTTTCCACATGCAATACAGCGTCGTGAGCTTGAGGTTTTATGAAGGATGTGCTCATTTTTTCCTCCAGAAAGCAAGCGTTGACCAAGTAATTTCGCGCATACCCATGATTCCCTCACGCCGAAAGAGAATGATAGCCAACAAAAACAAAGAAAATAACACCATACGCATACCGGGAATGCCGGGAATTTGTACAAAACCTAAATCCATAGGCTCTTCTAAGGCGCGCATCCATTCGAGAGAAATAGTAATAACCGTGGCGCCCAAAAGGGAACCGGTAATGGAACCCAAACCGCCAGCCACCACAAACATAAGCACATTAAATGTCAACAAGAAGTTAAACATTTTGGGGTCGATGGTGGAAAGGTGGCTACCCAGCAAGGCACCGCCCACACCGGCAAAGAAGGCCCCTACACAAAAAGAAAGCACTTTGTAATAAAATACGTTGATACCCATAACCTTAGCGGCGATTTCGTTATCACGTATGCATTTAAATACATTACCGTAATTACTATTGATTAAGCGCACAATAAAAACCAGAGTAATGAGCAACCAAATAAAGCAAGTGAGTAAGTCCGCGTGACCGGGGATACCTTTAATGCCTAAGGAACCGTTAGTAATGGGGGTAACATTCACTATAAGCACACGAATAATTTCAGCAAAACCAAGCGTCGCAATACCTAAATAGTCATCGCCAAGACGCAGTACGGGCAAGCCTATGAGCAAAGCAAAAAAGGCCGCCACCAGCCCGCCGGCAATGACTGACACCCAAAATGGCGCAAAAAGCTCCGAGAAAGGCCACATCATGGGCTCTAACAGCCACATCATCTCTTTTTGAGCCGGACTTA
>CAYJHX010000501.1:0-1335 GCA_964369395.1 uncultured Desulfovibrionaceae bacterium | reverse complement strand
ATAGCTGTAAGCTTTTTAGAACCTCCCGCCTAGCGGGAGGTTTTCTTTTCCACAATCATGGATTGCTTCGTCGCTGCGCTCCTCGCAATGACTTGGTATTACAACGAAAGTCATTGCGAGCGAAGCGAAGCAATCCATGTGTTTTAGTATTTTTTAGAATTATGCAGAGGTCTCAAGTGTGCATTTTCTTCCTCTCGTGCCGCTTCTTTTTTCAAAAAATTTCAAAGCCCTAAAATAGCTATTAAGAGTCATTCCTGATAAGCTTTACTTTTTCTTTTTTCCATGCCATGTATATTCAACGTACTTGATAGTACACTTTTTCTCTTCTTGTACCCCTGTATCCCCTTGGAGGTCTCTATGTCTCATGTCAGTGAAGAATTGTTAAAAGCGTGGAATTTTCGTCATGCTTGTAAAGCCTTTGATTCTAGCTTTACCATAAGCGACGAAGACTTTAATAGTATTTTAGAAGCAGGGCGTTTGTCGCCTTCTTCTTTTGGCTTGGAACCATGGCAATTTATTGTCGTGCAAAATAAAGCTTTGCGCGAAGAGTTGATGCCTTTATGCTGGGGAGCTCAAGGCCAATTGCCTACTGCTAGCCACTTTGTCATTATGCTGGCTCGTAATGGCAAAGCCATGGATCCCAATGGAGAATATGTTCGTCATACTATTATGCGCGACACACAAAAACTCAGTGACGACGTGGCACAAATGCGTGTGGATTTCTTCAGTAATTTTATTGAAAAAGATCTTGCGTATGCCGGTAATGACAGGGCAAAATTTGAATGGGCTGCAAGGCAATGTTATATTGCGTTAGGTAATATGATGACCACCGCAGCTTTGCTGGGGCACGATTCCTGCCCCATGGAAGGTTTTAAAAAAGCAGAGTTAGAAGCCCTTTTGGCTAAGAAAGACCTACTCGACCCCAAAACCTTTGGCGTGGCTGTTATGGTGGCCTTTGGTAAAAGAGCAGAGGAGCCACATCATCCCAAAACACGACGAACTGTAGAACAGGTTGTTCAATGGGTTAAATAAACAAAAACGGTTTCAATGCATTTTTCTTTTTGGGGGAGAGAGAACACTTTCCCCTAAAGAGACAAGTGCTTACGCCAAAAAGTTTTCCCTCCTCATCCTTTCAAAACGCGCTTAATCAAACTATTTTTGAGACCTCTGCACAATTCCAAAAAACATTAAAATACATGGATTGCTTCGCTTCGCTCGCAATGACTTTTGTTGTAATACCAAGTCATTGCGAGGAGCGCAGCGACGAAGCAATCCATGATTTTTTAATTGCGCAGAGGTTTCATTTTTTATATCAAAACACATTCAAACTTTTGC
>CAYJHX010000500.1:0-1349 GCA_964369395.1 uncultured Desulfovibrionaceae bacterium | reverse complement strand
TGAAACAAAAGTTTCTTTTTTCTAGCATTTGACATGAAACATGTCAACCACTTTTATATTTTTTGACATGTTTTTGTTCAAAAAAACACAAGCGGCACTCTCAGAAAAAAAACTATCATAAAATCAACCATTACAAGGGCACACTCATCAATAATTGCTTCAGTGGCTTAGTAAAACCATCTTACTCATGATGTTTTCCTCAGTTTCTGAGACAATTTAAAATAAAAACTGTCAGGAGAAATTTTTTTAAGGACATCTACTGCGTCAAAAAAAAGCTTATTTGCTTTTTAACAAAAAAACTGATACCCTTCTATTATCTCAAACAAAAGGATGCCCTATGAAATCAGCTGCTCACTTAGAAGTTCATGGTGAAACATTACTCGCACACATACAGGAAGTAGCAAAAGATTTACCCCACGGACAACAAAATATTTGTTCTTATATTCATACTCACTATCAAGAGGTAGCCTTTCAAACTGTAGAAGAACTAGCTACAGCTTCTGACACAAGCACATCCTCTGTAGTGCGTGTAGTCAAGGCTTTAGGGTACAGCAAATACAAGGACTTACAAAAGGATATCCGTAAAATCCTTTTGCCTAGCAATCTTTCTGTATGGTGGGATTTTGATTATTCGCTCAGCAGTAAAAATATCAAAAGTCAAGATGAACACACCCTCACTTGGGTGGCTCGCGATAATGTAGAAACCATTCAAAGTATGATTACGCCACAATTGCTGGAACAATTTTCTGTTGCCTCCGCCATGCTGCACAATGCCGAGCGAATTTGCATATACGGCGGGCGCTCCACCAAGGCTGTGGTCTTTTATATGTATTATCTTTTACAACAGATTTCTGGAAAAGCGCACCTGCTTGATGCAGTGGGCTCGGGGCAAATATACGAAGAGCTCATTAATTTCACCCCAAAAGACGTTTTTGTAGCACTTTCCTTAGGCGGCCCACATTTTTACAGTCGCACTTTAGACGCCATGGAAGTGGCGGCTAACCACGGCATCCCTACCCTGCTCATAACCACCCACACCTCCTGCCCCTCTATTCCCTATGCCGACACAGTGCTTTTTGTCAGCAATGCCCGTTCGCACTATTCTATAGTTTCGGCTTTAACCTTGGTAGAAGCGCTGGTAGTAGAATTTGGACGTAACAATAAAAATATTTCTCGCGAAAAGTTAAAGAAAACAGAAAACATTTTGGTAGATTATGGGGTAACGCGATAAGATTGCCATTGCCTAATGACAAAGCAATCCACCTACTTTGAGACCTCTGCACAAGTATTTTTAAATATAAAGTAAGAGTCCTGCATAATTCTTAAAACTGCTAAAATACATGGATTGC
>CAYJHX010000499.1:0-1351 GCA_964369395.1 uncultured Desulfovibrionaceae bacterium | reverse complement strand
CCCAAGGTATTCCTCTAGGTGCCGAAGTAAAATACATGGATAGAGAAACCTTACGCCAGTCCTTACAATATCGACAAGAAATGTAACAAGCTGTTGAAAACTACTTGCTTAGCTATTTTGGCCTAATTTTAAAATTTTTTTGCAGTACCCCATTGAAAATAAGAGGGGATAAGCGTCGTAGGCACTGCCAAGACGTTTATCCCCTTACTATTCTAAGAGCTACACAACTCAAAAATGACTGTCGCCAATGCTTCATGAGACCCCCACGCAATGAATTACACAGAGGTCTCAAATGCATTAGCAAAAATCTCTATAGGCACTTATTCTTTATCTGACGACAAAGCCCCATAAAAGCATCATATTCGTGCCTGCGTAATCCGGCACGCCCAAAAAAACGACGCAAGGGCATGAAAAAGTAGTCAGGATTATCTTTGGGTAAAAAATCAATGGCCACAAGGCTTTCTTTAAGATTTTCCAAAAGACGTGCTTCATCGGCAGCGGTGACACGTTTATCAACCTTACTACTTATGGCACTTTCTTGATTTTCTACTACACAGGGCACATTGCCTGAGGTCAATTGCCCCACTTGTGTCGCCTGCTCCGACTGCCCTAGCTGTTCCGGTTGTCCCGATTGTCCCGGCAAGTCACGAGGTACCATTTCTTGCATCGGCAAGCTGTTCACACCGCCTTTGGAAACATGGGTTGCTTTAAAGCACTCGTACAAAAGTATCAACGAAGCTTGTGCTACGTTGAGCGAGGCCGCATGCGCTGTAGGAATAGTAACAAGACGCTGACAACATTCTATTTCTTCGTTGTTTAACCCTCTATCTTCCGGCCCCATCATCAAGGCCACACGTTCCCCTTCTTGTAGGGCCGCCACAATCTCCTGTGCCGCTTGGCTAGGGTGCAAAAGTTGTTTACGCCAGCCCCCTGTGCGCGCTGTGGTGCCCACAACCAAGGCATAAGGAGCCACCGCATCACGCAAATCTGACTCCAAGCGAATGCTTTCTAGTAGGTGTTGCCCCTTGGCAGTAGCAAGGGGGCGCGCTTTTTCTGCATTCCATAGCTCTGGTTGTACAAGGGTAATGCCTCCGGCGCCCATATTGGCACAAGCTCTGGCAATCATACCTATATTTTCAGGGAAACGGCTTTTTACCAAAACCATTTCTAAATTATGTAAGGGAAATTCTGTTTGTGACATATTTTTAGGTGCTATACGACCGAAGGTTTACAAAACTTATTTGAAAAGGAGGCTGGGGAAAAACTCAAAAAGTTTTCCCCCAGTACACTTTGTCAGCAATCCATGGTTTTAGGGGCAGCGCCTCCCAAATGCATCATGCAAATAAAGATA
>CAYJHX010000498.1:0-1358 GCA_964369395.1 uncultured Desulfovibrionaceae bacterium | reverse complement strand
CAATATGTTCTACTAGCGTATAATCCATAAGCCGTTGGCGTGGCTCAAAGCCTGCAGCACTGATAATTTGATGTATTTCTTTACGACTCAATGCATAAGAGGTGCCAGCCGCCGCCACTACATTTTCTTCCAACATCAGCGAGCCAAAATCATTGGCCCCATAAAATAAGGCCAGCTGACCAATATGTGGCCCCATGGTTACCCAAGAGGATTGAATATTTTGAATATTATCCAAGACCAAACGCGATACCGCCAGCATACGCAAATAGGCAGGAGCAGGTAAGGTTTCACAATGAATGGCTGTATTACCGGGCTGAAAAGTCCAAGGAATAAAAGCGGTAAAGCCACCGGTTTTATCTTGCGTGGCACGCACAGCAAAAAGATGATCAAGACGATGCTCGGACTTTTCTTCATGGCCAAACATCATGGTAGCTGTGGTGCGCAAACCAAGGGCATGAGCTTCTTCCATAATGGCTAGCCAACGGTCAGCGGAGCATTTGTTGGGAGAAACCTGTTTGCGCACTTCATTATGTAAAATTTCTGCCCCGCCGCCAGGCAAAGAATGTAAGCCGCTGGCCTGCAAGCGAGCCAGAATGTCCTTGGTAGACATGCCATACAACTCTGACCAGTAAGCAATTTCCGGCGGAGAAAAAGCGTGAATATGCAAACTTGGCCAGCGCTCTCGCATCCATGCCAACAGCTCTTCATACCAAGAGAAAGGCAAATGCGGATGATGCCCCCCTTGCATAAGCACTTGTGTGCCGCCAAGGGCTAATGCTTCCTCAATCTTTTCGGCCAAAAGCTCACGCTCAATCACATAGGCTTCGTCACTGTCCGGTGCACGATAAAAGGCACAAAAACGGCAAGCACACACACAAGCATTAGAATAATTTACATTTCTATCGCCCACATAGGTAACTATAGGTGCTGGATGCAAACGCAAGCGTACACTGTGCGCCAAAGCAGCCAAAGTGGGCAAAGAAGCCTGATAGTACAATACTTCGGCATCAGCCCTGTCTAAACGCTGACCAGCATGCACCTTTTCTGCCACCGCCACAACAGCAGCATTTTCTTCAAAAGCAGAATGACTTAGCATAATATGTCTCTTTAAACGTATAATTGTTTCTTGGGGGAAGGAGGGGCCTTTTGCTAGCGCCCAAAAGGGCCCTTCCTTCCCCCAAACCCCCATCCTCCCCCAAAACACGCCTTATATCGACATGTGTAAAAAGAAAGAGGGTTTATTGTATAGCTTGTGTGTGTCATCATAAATGGCAGATTCTTTAGCGCACATTATGAGCACAAGAATTTTCCGAAAGGAAAATTCGAATTAAAAGTTATTTGGAAAGGGGGTCTGGGGG
>CAYJHX010000497.1:0-1360 GCA_964369395.1 uncultured Desulfovibrionaceae bacterium | reverse complement strand
CTTGGTATTACAACGAAAATCATTGCGAGCGCAGCGAAGCAATCCATGTATTTTAACAATTTTAAGAATTATGCAGGACTCTTATTTTTGAAATAGACGTATTTTCAACGCTTGCTCCATGCTCTGTGCTCGTAAAAATACTTTTCTACAAGCACTAGCATATATGTTTCTGTAGTTTCTAGTAAAATTCCTACAGAAGACCTTTTTCACGGAGCTTTTTGTATAATTTTGTGCGAAAACTGTCGGTATACGTAAAATGATTCTTTTTTAGAAAATCGTACATTTCTTTTACAAGAGGGTAATAGGTAGAGCTTTTATTTTCTTTGAGGAAGGCTTCATAAGAGCTTTTTACCTCAGGAAGTATCAATTTCGTGTTTCCTCTATCATAGACAGGGGTATTGTCCATGCCTGTAAAGTAGAGCTCAAGCACGTTTTTAAGATTTTTTTGCACCAAGGGGACTACGACACTCTTAGGATAGCGTTGGAGGATGGTGTCTCCAAAAATGATTATTTTTCGTAAGTCGTCATAGCCTACAGTTAAGGCGGCATCTTCAACAAGGTTCACTGTTTTATTGGATAAAATTAAATATGCTTTATAAGCATCCGAAAGATGGCTTTCAAACATTTTAAAAATTTGTCTTGGATCTGCTATAGGTTCATACGTACCTTCAACGGAGCGTAGCTGTAAGCCATATTTTGCCGCTATTTTCTTTGCTTCTTCTACTTCTGGGCCTTCAAAGGGAAGATTGGCGAAGGCTTCGTCTTTATAGGAGTTTTCTGCAATATTCGAATAGAATTTAAAGAAAACTTCAAAAGCCGCATCACGGGTTTCCGGTGTGTCTTCTTTTGTAAATGTCTTAAAATATAAATCTTTAGCCATAAGGATATATTCACCCTTGGGCGAAAGATCGCCTTTCATGTTTTCTAATTCCATTTCATATGCGGCAACTTTGATAAAATCTGCTTCTGCATGTACCGTCTGAGGGGTGACATAAGAAAAAAACATCACCAAAAAACACATTGCGGCAAGAAGGTGAGAAACACGCTTTTTACTACACTTTTCCATAAAAACTCCTTGTTGATCACATATTACGTGAAAAAATACTGAGTTGACAGATTGCTGAATAAAATACAAAAAAAGTCATAAGGCCGCTTTTTGTAGCAGTGAACTGTTTTTAATAGGATGGGACACTACGTAAAAGCGGCTACAATATTTTATAAGGTATGTCAACAGCCTACTCTTTTTCCATTTCAAGTCCGCGTTTATACGATTCCTTAACAGCTGTAATCAAATGCCCTCGCATGCCCATGGTATCCAGATGATTAAGGCCGGCAATGGTCATACTGCGCGGGGCAGAGC
>CAYJHX010000496.1:0-1364 GCA_964369395.1 uncultured Desulfovibrionaceae bacterium | reverse complement strand
TCATTGATTTGTTCAATGGCATTGTTCATTTCGCTTACTGTGGCCGACTGCTCTTCACTGGCGGTGGCAATGGCGCGCACTTCACCAGCGCTGTGCTCTGTAATTTCCAAAATGGTTTGTAAAGCTTCACCGCTCATATTGGCCAAATCTGTGGCTTCTTCAATGCCGCTTACGGCAACATCCACTTGCTTTACATTGCTTTCGGTGCTGGCTTGAATAGCGGTAATAGCCTTAGCTACATCGGCTGTGGACGAAATAGTTTTTTCGGCAAGTTTACGCACTTCATCGGCCACCACGGCAAAACCACGTCCGGCTTCACCAGCACGAGCGGCCTCAATAGCGGCATTAAGAGCAAGCAAATTAGTTTGATCAGCAATATCAGAGATAACCCCCATGACCGTATTAATGGATTGTGCATGCTCGGCAAGGGCGTTCATATTGGTGCGCAAAACCATGGAATCTTGTTGTACGCGGGTAATGGAAGCCTTGCATTTTTCGGTAATATCAGCACCGTGTAAGGCTTTTTCCTTCGCACTTTCGGTAAGTTCTGCGCTGGAGCCGGAGCTTTTAGCCACATCAATGATGGTGGCATTCATTTCTTCCATGGCCGCGGCAGTATGGGCTAAACGACTGGCTTGATCTTGCGCACTTTGCGAAGATTCTTCCACTTGCGAAGACAATCTATTTGATGCTGAGGCCACAATATTGACCACGCCTTCCAATTGTTGCGCTGCATCTAAAAGACCCTCACGGCGAGCTCTGCCAGCGGCTTCGGCAGCTTCCAAGGCCTTTTGTTGCGCTTCTTCCGCTTCTTTTACAGCCTTTTGAGCTTCAGCTGTGGCGCTTTCGGCTTCTTTCACCATTTTTGCTAAATTGGTAATCATGGCCCGCAAACCAAGAGCTAAAGTAGAAATTTCATCACCACGTTTGATACCCTCTTCAAGACCTTGCTCTTGCTCTCTGGTCAGCTCAAGATGACCTTCCGCCACGTAGGCAGCAATGTTAGCTCCATTGCGCATGGCTGTCACAATGCCCTTAGCCACAAAGAAAATAACAAGACTTACAATGGCTGCAATAATCACCGCCAATATAAGAATTTCGTAAGTAAGTGCTGTAGAGGCCGCCAGCACTTCTTCTGTGGGGGTATCCACCATTACATACCAATCGGCCACAGGTACATGGGCAAAAAAGCCTATCATTTCCTTGCCTTCAAATTCGTATAGCGAAGAGCCATTCTTCTTAGAGGCGATATAGGCACTTTGAGGCTCTGCAGAATCATCCGTCCCCACAAACTCGGTATGCTTATCCATAATGATAATAAACCTAGAATCGTACACATAAGGAGATGTGCTTGGGGTAAGGTC
>CAYJHX010000495.1:0-1367 GCA_964369395.1 uncultured Desulfovibrionaceae bacterium | reverse complement strand
TGTGCCCAATGTAAAGCCATAAGCGCTAATAACAACATTTGACTGCACATGGCCTTGGTGGAAGCCACAGAAATTTCCGGCCCGGCTTGCGTATAAATGGTGGCTGAAGCCTCACGGGCAATGCTAGCACCTACCACATTGCACATGCCAAGGGTCATGACATTTTTTTCTTTAGCTGCACGTAATGCGGCTAAAGTATCTGCCGTTTCGCCACTTTGACTGATGACAAGCACCATATCTTCGGGATCAAGCAAAATATCATTATAACGAAACTCTGAAGCAATTTCAACACTTACAGGCACTTGTGCCCACGAGGCAAAAAGAAGTTTGGCCCAAAGACCAGAATGGTACGACGTACCGCACGCAATAATATGTAAGCGCTTAGGAATAGGCAATTTTTCCAATTCCGGCAAAAGCACCTTTCCGTCAACAAAGCGGCCAGCCATACCATCGCGCAAGACGCCGGGTTGCTCAAAAATTTCTTTAAGCATAAAATGCTTATAGCCACCTTTTTGGGCAGATTGCATATCCCATTTAATGCTATCTATTTTTTTATCCAAAATTTCAAGAGTTTCAAGACTACGCACTTCCCACGATTTTGCCGTTATCTTTACCACTTCGCCGTCTTCCAAAAAAACGACATCGCGCGTATAGCTCAAAAAGGCCGGCACATCAGAAGCCACAAAGTTTTCTCCGGTTCCGATACCCAAAATCAAAGGAGCCGCCAAACGAGCCGCATACAACGTATTAGGCTCTTCCTCAGAAGCAAGGCACACAGCATAAGCCCCGCGTGCTTTACGCAAAGCCGCCGCAAAAGCATCTAGTAGCGTATCATGGCTTTTACGTTCCTCTGAAATAAGATTAACCAACACTTCCGTATCGGTTTCAGAACTAAAAGTATACCCCTTGGCCATAAGGTCATCTTTGATTTCTTGATAGTTTTCAATAATACCATTATGTACCAAAGCTATGGTATTTGCATTGTCTTTGTGCGGGTGAGCGTTGCGTTCTGCCGGTACACCGTGGGTAGCCCAGCGCGTATGCCCCATGGCCACAGTGCTGGTATTCACCGACACTTGGCTCAACATGGCTTCCAAGGCCGCCAATTTGCCCTTGGCCTTTACCGTATGTAATTCATTGGCCTGTAAATAGGCCACACCCGAAGAGTCATAGCCTCGATATTCCAAAAGACGCAAGCCTTCTACCACAAATGGCACCGCCGGACGATGCCCCGTATATCCTATAATTCCACACATAATTTTTTCCTACAAAAGTTACGAGTTTCATACAACACAAGGGAGGGAAAAGTTTTTGTACATAGAGATTTATACAACGTGGGGGAGGGAAAAACCTTTTTGAAAAAAGGT
>CAYJHX010000494.1:0-1380 GCA_964369395.1 uncultured Desulfovibrionaceae bacterium | reverse complement strand
TAGTAAAAAATAGAGCTAATAAAAAGACAAACCCTCAAAAAATGAGGTTTTGTCATCAGTCTGAAAGGGAGTTTTTCCCTTCCAGGATATCTTCCTTTTATTCACCAGAAATCCAATACGAATGAAAACCGTCATCCAGCCAGCCATCTTGTATATTCTTAAAGCCAGCATTTTCAAAAAATTGATGATATTCTTCTTGGGTGCGACGCCATCCCCAAAATTGTTGACGGCGCACGCCTAAAAAGTGCAGCACGGCGCGTAGTCCAATTTTAAAAATATTCACAGCCCTTCCCACAGCAGAATACTCTTCAAGTAAGGATGAAGATAGGCATAGCAAACGCCCTCCGGGGGCGAGCTGTGCTTTAATTTCCTGCAAGGCAAAAGCAAATTCTTCGTTGGTAAAGCTATAATCAATGGCTGAAAGGTAAATCACTTGATATTGCACATCGGGCGGTAAGCAGGTAGAAGGCGAGCCAATATAGATATGCTCTAAAGGCACCACCTCTTTAAGCCACCGCAACCCCACGGTATTGGGCTCGTTCACATGCAATTCAATATCTGGCATAATATCTAGCAAAGATTTTTCTAAATACCCCACACCACTACCAATGGAAAGCACCCGAGGACAAAAACATGTTTTTTCTTGGTTCTTTACATCGTATTCATTCACTTCGTGCACATTGGGCAACCGTGTAACATCGGGCAAACTGGCCACTTCAGCCAAATGGGATATATCAGATGTATCAGATACATCGTGAAGCCCTTGAGATGCAGAATATGCCACAGGCTTTGCAGATATCTCTGGATTATCAGAAGCAGAAGCCCCAGTAGCTGTAGCAGGAGTAACAGACATAGGCGGCGCAACAGTTTCCTGCGCCTCTAAATATGTATCAAGATTTTCATCCACACAGCAAGCATCTGCACTGTTGTCCACGGGGACATCTGAGTGCGTATCGATACGAGTATTCGTGTCGATACCTTCAGAAATGTCAGCATGTTCAATAATATTTGTGCTCGTGCTCTGGGAACAACCGCATGTATCGGGCGCAAGTTTTATACCAGATTGTGCAGCTTGGGCTTGAATTTGTTCTGCAATCCAACGAGCGCCCCTGTCCTTACCCACACGCCATGCGGCAGGCAAGCAATCCCAGCAATGAAAGCGTCGAAAAAGTTCTTCATAAAAAGTTGCGTAAAATTCTGCATTGGCCAAATGAAAAAAGGACACATGCGTAAAGGCAGAAAAGGGAATTCCTTGCCAACTTTCCTGATAAAATCTACGCATGTGCCCTCCAATACTTCAAATCATGTTGCAATCAGCATTATCAGCTAGTATATGCCGTGCTTCGTGGCGCAGTATACGCCAGAAAGTTTTTTTTGGCT
>CAYJHX010000493.1:0-1386 GCA_964369395.1 uncultured Desulfovibrionaceae bacterium | reverse complement strand
TTTCATTACAAAATTAGACATGAGCAAGATTTTAAGAATTATTCAGAGGTCTTGTGCTGTGCACCGCACAGAAATTTTACCTAAGAGCCTGCTAGCGCGGGCTCTTTTTTAGTATGCCCGACACCAAAGAAAGAACAGGTAATTCTAGTAAAGGCCCAATGACAAGGGCCAAAGAAATGAGAGGCTCAGTAGGAAAAGCAGAAATGGCTATGGCTAAGGCCAAAGGGGAATTACGCGCCATGGTAGTAAAATGTAATGCAATGCGCTCTTCTGTGCTAAACTTCAACCATTTTGCAGCAACATTTGCCACGAAAAAAATTGCTACAAAAAAGCATAATAAAGGCACAAAGAGCTTTAATAAAAGTGCATAATTTTCCACCAAGCTTTGCCCTTCCGAGGCAAACATTACCAGCACAGCCAAGCACAAAAACACCAATTGCGCATTATCGCCTTGTTCTGCCAGAAATGTCTGTATTTTCGTATAATGCACCAAGATTTTCCGCATAAGCATGGCGCAAAAAAAGGGAATGACCAATACAAGAGCGATGCTATAAAGAACTGTTGGCAATGGCACGCTGACAGCATTGCCAAAAAATAGAAATAAATACACGGGCAATAGCGCCACTTGCAATACTAAGTTCAAAGGCAAAATGGCCATATTTATTTCTACATTGCCTCGGCTCAATTTAGTAAAAACCAAATACCAATCGGTACACGGCGTTACCAAAAGCATAAGCAAGCCCATGCGAATGGCTATGGCATTTTCAAAAAAGAGCCCCCCCAGCCCATAGGCCAAGAAAGGCGTGATAATAAAATTTATCGCAAGACTGGTAGCAGTGTATTTTACATGCAAGAGGGCTTTTTTTACTTGCTGCATATCCACCGATAAAAAAATGATGAACAGCAAGAACATTAAAAATATTTCCACAAGAACAATGGAAAAAGTGCCTCGCGGGGCTGTACCACCAAGAGCAAGCCCCAAAAGAGCACAACAAATAATAATAAGAGGCTGAAATCTATTTAATACGTTCATATTTGGCCCTTGTACGGTATTTGGGATGCGCTAAAAAGCCCACGTATTAAATCGGCGATTCTTTAACAACTCGCCCTCTTTTAGGCGTCTTCGAGCTGCCTCATTAACAGCCAGCTTTATATGCCATATGCACCTGAATATACGTCTGCGCGTGGATGTGCATAAGGGCAACACCATCCCCTACGACACACTGCTTACAGCGCTCTTCTAGATCTTTAGCCGTCTCATACAAAGGGAGAAAACCGAGCATGGCCGCTCCATTTTTAATACTATGTGCCTGCTCTAAAAGTGCCTCTACGTCTTCTTTTTGAATGGCCTGCTGCAGCTTAAAAAAGCGCTGCGGGTATTCATGA
>CAYJHX010000492.1:0-1398 GCA_964369395.1 uncultured Desulfovibrionaceae bacterium | reverse complement strand
CCGTAGTTCAAATCAAGTTCGAAGTTCCAAGCATCGTATTGGAAGCTCATAGGAATACCGGCAAACCACATGGTGGTGTAAGCGTCGTCATCACCATTCCAGTTATAGCCGAGAGCTACGCTATGATCCCACCAGCCATTTTGCAAGCTAGCAGTTGCAGCAGCGTATTGACCACCAAAGAGGGCGCTGGTGCCCACTACAGCGTAGGCAGAGTTGCCAGAGCCAAGCCATTCTGGGATGTTATTGTCATTAACACCAAACATACCTTCAGCTACATTGTCGCCCATAAAACCAATCATGAACCATGGGTTCACAGACCAGTTTTCACCTTGCATGGGCACAGACAACAAGAAGAGGTCCATGTTATCAAGGAAATTGCTACGACTGTGATTGTCATCATCCCATGGAGACTGCTCATATGCATTCTCAGGTGTATTACCAGGAGCAGGATTACCATTATAGCTTGCATAGGTATCAGCATTGAAGTTGTCGTTGTAAGGACGGAACCAAGCCAAAGTTACGCTAGCCATATCGTTGATTTTGTAGTTGGCTACAACACCGGCTACGTCGTCATCAAGAATGGCAGAGCCGCCGGCTACGTTAGGAAGCTGAGCGCCTTGAAGACCCATGCGGAAAGAAAGGTCGGTGTTTGGCACAAACCAATCTAAGTAAGCACGTTTTACTTCAACAACACGACCGTCGGTACCAAGAGCTGCACCAGCGCTTTGGTCACCCCAGTTTTGGTTGCCGATTTCGAAGAATACAGTGGCGGAAAGAGCTTCAGAAGCTACAGCGTCGATTTGCAAACGCACGCGTTGAGCAGCGCCGAAATCGTCGTTGTTACCGGTGCTCTCTTCGTCCCAGTTGGTGTCGGTCAAGCCGAAGCCGAAGATCCATTGACCTTTAGCTTTAAAATCGATAGCAGAAGCACCAGTGGCAGCGCCAAAGAGCATTCCGGCAGTCAAAAGTAATGTACAAATCTTTTTCATGGATTTATCCTACCTGTAGTAAAATTTTTTTGTGGTCGCCTTTCGCGACCCTGCATCGTTTTGTAAAGACGCAGTGCATCTGAAAAAAGTTTTGCCACAGCCCCCCACAAAATGCAAGCCTTTTTTGTAAAATTTTTTTTACTTTTTTTGACAAATGGGGAAAAGCGGTTCAAAAAAACGGGAAGAAGGGGAATTTCGAGAGTTTTTCTAGAAAAAATAACTTTTTATTTTAAATACTTACAGATAGTCTAAAAAATGTGTATATTTTTCAGCTAGATAAAATTTTATACTTTTTTTTTGCGAAAAAAGAAAATTTTTTGTACTCGAAGGAAAGGAGAAAGAGTGGGACAAGATGGGAAAGAGAGCCTTACTATTGTAGGGGATTTGTAAAAATTACGTGGATTGCTTC
>CAYJHX010000491.1:0-1401 GCA_964369395.1 uncultured Desulfovibrionaceae bacterium | reverse complement strand
AGCGTGTTGTTACCTATATGACCGATTTAAGCGTACAACACGAAATGATGAAAGAGATTCAAGAAAGTCATATGGAGCTTTCCCTTGCTCGCGACCTTGCAGAAAAAAATGCACGCATTAAGGAAGAATTTCTTGCCAACATGAGCCACGAAATACGCACTCCCATGAACGGCATTTTAGGGCTGTTGCATTTACTTTCTTTAACAGAGCTAGGGCAGCAACAAAAATTTTATGTAGATAAAATTATCTATTCAGCCGAATCCCTCTTGCGTATCATCAACGATATTTTAGATTTTTCTAAAATAGAAGCCGGAAAAATGGAAATGGAACATGTGTCCTTTTCCCTCGAAGATATTCAAGAAGAACTGCGCACACTCTTTGCCCCTAAATTTGTCGAGAAAAATATTCAAGGGTGTATCTTTGATGAAAATGTCCTCGATACCAAATTACTTGGCGATCCTTTGCGCTTAAAGCAAGTGTTACTCAATCTTATTAGCAATGCCATTAAATTTACCCACAGCGGTTCGGTGATAGCCTATGTAAAAGATGTAAAACACGAAACAAGCTCAAAAATTTGCTATACCTTCTGTGTGGAAGATACAGGTATTGGCCTAAGTGAAGAACAATGCTCGCGTATCTTTAGTGCTTTTTCACAAGCAGATACCTCCACAACTCGTAAATACGGAGGTACAGGCCTTGGCCTTATTATCTGCAAACGTATTGTGGAGATGATGCAAGGCAAAATATGGGTAGAAAGTACCCTTGGCAAAGGTTCAAAATTTCATTTCAGTGCCACCTTCGACGTGGATATGTCCACTCTTACTTCGGCAAAAATCGAAAACACACCTCTCTCTACCACACAATCCTCCAGCGCCCAAGGCCGTATTTTATTGGTAGAAGATAATGAAATAAATCAGATTATTGCTCAAGAGCTCATCGAATCTCAAGGGCATACAGTAGACGTGGCAGGCAATGGTCAAATAGCCATTGATATGCTTGAAAAGAACAAATACGACATGGTCTTTATGGATATTCAAATGCCTGTTATGGATGGCTTAACTGCCGCTAGAACATTGCGTAAAAACCCTAAATATGCGCATTTACCCATTATTGCCATGTCTGCCCATGCCATGACCGGAGATAAGGAAATTAGCCTAAATAATGGCATGAATGACCATATATCAAAACCCATCGACCCTCAAAAACTTTTTTCCAGTATTACCTTATGGCTTAATTATACAGGGCAATATAAAAAATAAAAGCGTTACATCAAGAAACATCTGCACAACTCCCAGCAATGCTGAAAGGCATGGATGCCTTGCTAACAAGCGCGGCACAAACTCCACGAAGTAGGCTTTGTTACTAATCAGAGAGCCCCTGCATAAGTCATTATGCAGGGGC
>CAYJHX010000490.1:0-1415 GCA_964369395.1 uncultured Desulfovibrionaceae bacterium | reverse complement strand
GCAAAGTCATACGCTTTTCAGCATGAATATCTCTTCCTAAAAACAGCTTCCATCGGCTACCAAGACTGTCTATGTGGGAAGTTTGATAGGTCAAAGATGGTGGCAACAACGAGGCTCTGTATTCCTCATCTTTATCATCCAGCCTTCCTTGCAAATGCAAAGCCAATGCTCTGTAAAAAGACGGGCTAGAAAAATCTTCCAGACATTTCGTATGGATAGCACAAGGAGCGCTTTCAAGACAAGGGGCACAATCATACACCGATTGCCAAACGCCGTGTCCTTCACCATAGGGGCCTGTTTCATGGCACCACGCTGAAGAAAGAAAAAAAGCTTGCACAGGAACGCCCAAATGCGCCCCCAAATGCATGGTGCCTGTATCTGGGCTTATAAGCATATCAAGACCTTGCACAACTTCAAGCAAGTCTTCCCACGATGTTTTGCCACATACATCTTGCACATGTGCCTGTATAGAGTTTGGTAATAAACGCAAAAGTTTTCGGGCTAGGGGCAGTTCTGCTTTACTTCCCAGCAAATAGACAGGATATTTTCCCTTGCCTTGGGCCAATATTTCAAAATACGTACGCAGCACTTTGGCCAATACTTTCGGCGGTAAAGAACGGCGCGATTCTTGCCCCGCAAGCACCACGCCTATACCTCGTCCCCCGCCCACAGCCTTGGGATTCACCGACTCTGGTGCACAAGGCGTAGCATCGAAATATGCCCAAAAATCTACTAAGTTGAGGGAACTTATGCTTCGTTGCTGTGTCCAGCGAAAAGCTTTTTGTATCCAAGAACTACGCAACAATTGCCCCTGTTGCACGCGATAGCCCTGCACTATTTCCGGAGTAAAAGCCCGCACAAGGCTAGTATTGAGCGCCGTATAATTAAGATTATACACGGCAGAAAAATCTATATCTTTAAGAGCTTGCACGGTATTATGCAGCATTTCTACCAAGGTACTTGCAGGTACATTTCCTCGCATATGAGCCGGTACTGTATGCACCTGTACGTGCGGATACAACAACGCCGCCAAAGTGCCCAGCCCCACATCTACACATAAGTGCACTTGCCCGCGCCCCTCAAGGCTGCGCACCAAGCGTTTAGTCTGTACAAGGTCGCCAAAACGCGCCAATTGTAAAATTAAAAAATGTTTCATGTCGTTTCCTAAAAAGATTCTTAAATACGCCTTGCGCTGCACCTACGCCCGTATGCTTTTTAAGCTAACAATTCAAGACAATATAAATATTTTCAGAGTGCTGACAAACAATATGGCATAAAGCGTAAAATTCCATTTTATGCCATATCAGGCTGTTGAAAAACGATGAAAATGGTATTTCATCAGAATTTTTTGTTTAAACAGATTTTTTCAACAGGCTGTTATCTTAAATACAAGTTAAAGTTATTTGGAAAGGGGG
>CAYJHX010000489.1:0-1417 GCA_964369395.1 uncultured Desulfovibrionaceae bacterium | reverse complement strand
GCGTTTGCGTTTGCGTTTGCGAAGAATGAGCAATTACACAAATGGACAGCAAAGCATCCATGCATTTTTACAAAAAAGTTGCACTTACAGCATGTTAACTTGTTCACTTAAAAAACATACCTGCTTAGGCTAACAAGTCGCATTGGTTAATAACGCTATTTCACCTCTTTAATGGAAGTAAAGTTGCGTATTTTTGTGCACACATTCACTTGCTCATCCCACTTTTGCTCATCCTTGTAATGCACAAGAACTTTTTTACCTATGAGCTTTTGTACCAAATCAAGGCGTCCATGGGTCATATTAAAAGGCATCTTTTTATCATTTATTTGTACCACAAAATGAATATTGCCTTTAGCGTCTTCCTCTACGGCGGTCAATGTACCGGAAACAGTACCGGCGTTAAGAGTTTGCTCCGTGCACTTTGTATAACTTCCGGCCCGTATCCCCTTCATAGCACAAGAGGTGCTTAAGCTCAGCGTTATATCAAAACCTTCGGCTTGCGGAACAAGCGTTAAGAATTCTTTATCTTTTTCTCCATCGCCTTGCCCTTTACACATAAAGCCCATACCTCCGGGGGTGCAGATGCCGCTAAAAGAGCATTCTTCTTGAGACATGAGCCCTTTATTGTACAATTCAATACTAAAGGGGGCAGATTCTTCCAAAGATTTTTTAGGGGCTGGTGCAAGAATGGCCGAACCTTGCACCCCTGGGGCTTGATGTTGATATTTACCCATAAGGCCTTCTTGAATAAGGGAAATATCGTTAACACTAAGCATTTGTTTTTCGCGTACGCACGCTCTATCGTGGACACTCCAAAATTGTTTATCTTCATAGCTTACAAAGATTTTCTTACCCACAAAGCTTTGCGCTTGCGCCACTTGCTCTTTGGTAAGGCTTACTAAAATTTTATTGCCATACGAATCAATAATCATGGTAGACTCAGCAAAATTTTCTTGATCTACACTAAGCAATGCGCCTGAAATACTAGAAATACCATAAGAGATGCTTTCGCACTTCTTGTATTTACCAGACATGAAATCTTTGTATTCGCAAATATTCGTAGTATTTTTAGGTACTGTGAATCCATCCTCTGTGGGCAGAATCTCAAAAAATTCTTTCTGGTCTTGATCAAAACTTTTGCACAAAAAGCCCTTCCCTTCAGAATAGCACGCACCGGCGAATTGGCAATTTTCTTTTAAGTCGGGGCTATAATTATTCAGATGCACATTAAACACGGCATTTGTTTCAAAGTTAGGTTCTATATAGGCATAGCCGCGCACAGCGTCGTTATAAATGCTATATCCGCCATACAGTTGCACTTCTGGTAAAGAGGCATCCACAACGGAAATGATTTCTTTGGTGCGTTTGCAAAAATTCTTTTGCTCATCCCAAATTTGATTTTTATTATAATGCACGA
>CAYJHX010000488.1:0-1428 GCA_964369395.1 uncultured Desulfovibrionaceae bacterium | reverse complement strand
TCAGCATCAATAACCGTATCCCCTTTAGGAATATACGCCTCATGTTCGCGCATAACAGCAAGCACGAGTACTCCTTTGGGTAGTCCTAAAGAATACACCGTTCGCCCCACAAAAGGAGAATTTTTGCCCACGCGCGCTTCCATAATTTCTGCAGCCTCATTGCCCACAGAAACACAGGAAACAATGGCTTCTTGACGTACATATTGTAAAATACTATTTACCGCCGAATAGCGTAAACTGACACTATGATCTATACCAATTTGCCCCAGCAGAGAAAGATACTCTGCCTTATCCACACGCGAAACAGCCTCGCGCATGCCTAAAGATTTCGCCAAAAGGCAAGACACGATATTGGTATTTTCATCGCTGGTTAAAGCCACAAATGCATCGGTTTTTAACAAATGTTCTTCTTCAAACAATCGTTTATCTGTACCGTCTCCATGCAAAATAGTCACATTTTCCAAGTTGTTGGCAAGCTCAGCACAGCGTACGGCATTACGTTCAATAAGGGTAACAGCTATACCCTTCTTAGCAAAAGCTTCTGCCATACAAGAGCCAATACTGCCCCCGCCCATAATACAAACAGAAGAAATTATCCCCGTTGTTCGATTAAGTGCTTGCAAAAGTGCCGTCTGTGCTGTGGCTTGATACAAAAAATAAGCAACATCACCCATCTGCAAAGTATTCTCGCCAGAAGGAATAATCAAAGATTGATTACGAACAATGGCACCCACCATAATTTGCTCTTCTTGCACAATATCGCGAAAGTATTTTAACGGCTTACCTACCAAAGGGCCTTCTTGTATCTTCATGGCCACCATACAAATGCGTCCATCGGCAAATTCGCCGTATTCTACAGCTCCGGGAAGGGTGAGACGTTTATCAATGCTTTGCACAATTTCTTGTTCTGGGTTAACTAAAGCACTAATATTTAAGGCTGGATTTTCCAAAATATTCGCATAGGTCAAATATTCCTTATTGCGAATGCGAGCTAGCGTTTGAGCTTTAGGTGCGAGAGTGTTGGCAAAAAGGCAAGCCAGTATGTTATTTTCGTCGCTATTGGTAACAGCAAGAAAAATATCGGAGTTTTTTAAACCCAAATCGTGCAAGACATGTGGATTAGAGCCTGAGCCACACACCGTTTGCACATCCATGGTATCATCCATACGCTGCAAAGCTTGCTCATTAACATCTACCACTATGACTTCTTTCTGCTCATTGGCAAGGCGCAAGGCCACGTGATAGCCCACCTCACCTGCACCTACAATAACCACTTTACGCGGTTTCTTCTTTGGGACTTTTGGACGAAAAAACATGCATTCCTCTGTATCATTTGCAATAATCGGCTTTACTATTTCCCCAAAAGTAAGGGGACGGGGTTACGAGTATTACCCAAACTTCTTTGAGAAGCAAGCTTTAACAAAACAA
>CAYJHX010000487.1:0-1428 GCA_964369395.1 uncultured Desulfovibrionaceae bacterium | reverse complement strand
ACTACATCTTCTACCTGCGTACACAAATGCACACGAGCCTTGGGCGCCATGGCTTCTACCCTTTTCAAGAAATCGTCTACTGTGCTGCTGTGTGTATCATAAATATAGATATCTTCTATGGGGCGCACATGTACAGCGTACAACAATTGATAGTAGCCTTGCACCCCAGCCCCAATGAGTCCCACACTTTTAGCCGTATCCTTGGTGGTATATTTTATGGCTGTTCCCCCCACGGCACCAGTACGCAAAGCCGTAAGAAATTTACCGTCTAGCATACATAAAGGCTTACCTGTTTCCACATCATTTAAGATCATGAGGCCATAAATAGTGGGCAATTTTTTAGGGATATTATCAGGAAAAAGTGTTAAATATTTCGTGCCTAAAGCATCTTCCGTCATGCAAGGCATGTACAATAACGTTTGTGCATCTTTATCAACATGCACACGGTGCGGCATAAAAAATTGCCCGCTTTCATAAATAGCATAGGCCTTTTCCACGGCATCCATCACGTCATCTAGGCTCACAGCCGAAAGAATCTCTTGCTCTGTTAAAATCAACATACGCACCTCTTTTGTCTTACATTCTGCAAGACATACGCCTTTAATTATTTATACATGCACACAAGGGTACTGCTTTGACATCATCAACAAAATATACTATATTCCTCAGAATTATAAAATCTGTGCATACTTGCTGATAAGCTCAGATTCACACAGAATCAGCATAAAACAAAATACCACCATTAAGAGTAAAAGATGAATACGAAATTTTTTTTACCTCTACTCCTCCTCTGCTTTCTCTACAACCCTACGCAAGAAAACACAGTACTTTCTTCTGTAGCGCAGGCTGAAGACACAGATTTTTCTTTACGAAATAGTGATACAAACAAAGCAAATCTTTCACAGATTATGCAATCTGTTTTGGAAAATCAAGAGAAAATCCTGATAGATATTGAAATAGAGCAAGAAAAGTACAAAGAAACTTTGCGCGATGAAATAGCGGCATTAAGTAAAACCCGTCAAGATATCTATAGTAGCTTTAATACATTATACAGTGTTTACGGTCTTGATAAAGGGCATTCTGCAGAAATGGGCCTCGTGGCTGAGCAAATAAATAGATTTATTTTTCAAATAAATGAGCTCTATGAGCCCATAACACATACTAAAAAGCAAATACAACTACGATTACAACAGCTTATAAATCTTGTTGACACCCTTAAACTTCTTGATGACCCTGCTGTCCAACCTATGCTCAAGCGCGCCATAAAGTTGGAGCGAACCTATTCTGTATTTAATACACGCCTTAAAACAGTTACATCTATGACCCAAAGAATTTTAGATAGACTGGATGTGGCACATACAGAAATTGAAGAAAAACTACCGGGCTTTTGGTATAATTATTATATAAAACAGATTAAAGCTTTTTATT
>CAYJHX010000486.1:0-1436 GCA_964369395.1 uncultured Desulfovibrionaceae bacterium | reverse complement strand
ATCGTGCGCACAGAATACAAACAAGTGCCCCCTAAAGTAGAATATTCATTAAGCGGCATTGGGGAAAAATTCCACGAAGTCCTCAATGCTTTAGAAGGATGGGGAAAAGAATATATTGCACATTTACGTACAAAGCATAGCCAAGCCCCCTCCCCTAAAGATTCATAATCGCTATGCCGTTTTTCCTAGAAGAAGAAGGCTTTTAATTTCTATCATTTTACGCTACATTGCCAAGCATACTTTTTTTGAAGGTCTTATTATGAATGAAAAAATGCTTACTCCTTTAAGTAAACTCCTAGAATTATCCCCTCTAGAACATGTCGTGCGTGAACTATGTACGCCAGAGTCTTTAGAGGCCGTCTGGCATAAACCGGCCCACAATGCCCCCATGCCCTGCCTTGACACCTTGAACGAGATTATCCAACGCTTGCAGGCAGCTATATTTCCAGGCTTTTTTGGAACATCCCAAGTACGCCTCGAATCTTTGCGCTACCACCTTGCGGCGAATCTCGACAGTATCTATCACTTATTGGCTGGGCAAATTCGTAGTGGCTCTTGTTTTGCCTGTGCAGGGCGAGACGAAAAATGCAAATTTTGCAACGAAGGCGCCAAAAAAGCTGCCATGGCCTTTATGCAGAAAATTCCTGAAATTCGGCGAATTTTAGCTTCCGATGCTCGAGCAGCCTATGAAGGCGACCCCGCAGCCACCAGCGCCGGAGAAACCATCTTTTGCTACCCCTCCATGCTGGCCATGATGCATCACCGCATAGCCCACGAGTTGTACAAATTAGAAATACCCGTCATTCCGCGTATTATTTCTGAGCTAGCCCACTCACGCACCGGTATTGATATTCACCCCGGGGCCACCATTGGCGAAGATTTTTTCATTGATCACGGTACAGGCGTAGTTATTGGCGAAACATGCATCATAGGCCGACATTGCCGCATTTATCAAGGGGTAACCCTTGGCGCCCTCTCCTTCCCCAAGGACGGTACAGGATCGCTCATTAAGGGCAGACCACGCCATCCCATTTTAGAAAATGATGTCATCGTTTACGCCGGCGCTACCATTTTAGGACGCGTCACCATAGGCCAAGGTGCCATTATTGGCGGTAATGTGTGGGTAACCAATGATGTGCCCGCCGGCAGCCGTATTATTCAAGAACACGCCGTGCGCAATGGAAAGTCCTTAAAAGGCGAATAAATGTTAAAAAAATACGTATTCTTTTATTTGCTGTTTTGCCTGTGCACTCTTACCGCCTGCACCAAAGAACTTGATGTGGACGCTAAAGGCGAACTCATTATAGGCGGCGGTGTATCAGGCAGTATGCACCCTAAATAGTCAAAACTAAAACACTTCTGGGGGAGAGGGAAAGAACTTTTTTTTCAAAACTAAAACACTTCTGGGGGAGGGAACTTTTTGAAAAAAGTTCCCT
>CAYJHX010000485.1:0-1449 GCA_964369395.1 uncultured Desulfovibrionaceae bacterium | reverse complement strand
AGAGAATATAGGAAAATTATGCTCAACTGTAACAGACTACCAATCGTTGCAAGAGACCTCTGCACAGCAAAGAGAAGTGAACTTTTTAAAGAAACATAAGATCTTAATAACTTGCTTGTCTATCTAAAACACGCAAAGTGACAGCTTCTAATATATGCGATTGCAAAATATGTGGGGTGTCTTCAAGGTCTGCAATGGTGCGGGCAAGGCGCAAAATACGCGTATAAGAGCGAGCAGAAAGCCCGAGGCCGCGCACTACTCTTTCTAAACTAGCAACGCCCTTGGCATCTAAGGCGCAATGCTCTTCAAGAAGGCTTCCAGAAAGCATGGCATTACAAAGACAGCTTGTACCGGCATAGCGAGCAAGTTGGCGTTGGCGAGCAGCCACAGCTCTTTCGCGCATATGCGCGGAACTTTCACTAACAGAAGAGCTAGACCGTAAATCTTCATAAGGAACAGCAGGCACTTCTACATGTAAATCAATGCGGTCAAGCAAAGGGCCAGAAAGTTTTCCTGCATATTTGGTAATTTGTTGCGTTGTGCAGGTACAAGCATGGGTGGTATCGCCATGGTATCCGCAAGGGCAAGGGTTCATAGCAGCTATGAGCATACAACCTGCGGGAAAAGTTACCGATTGACCGGCTCTCGCAATGCTTACCACACCATCTTCCAAGGGTTGACGTAGCACTTCCAAAGCAGATTTTTTGTATTCAGGAAATTCATCTAAAAAGAGTACACCGCGATGACTCAGTGATACTTCTCCGGGCTGTGGAATACTTCTGCCCCCTATAAGAGCCACTTCTGTGATGGTATGGTGCGGGGCTCGAAAGGGACGGGTCTGTATAAGGCCCACATCCGGCGGTAATTTACCTGCTACACTATAAATTTTTGTCACTTCTAAAGCTTCTTCAAAAGATAGAGGCGGTAAAATGGTGGGCAGGCGCTGGGCGAGCATGGTTTTTCCGCTTCCGGGCGGGCCGATAAGCAACACATTATGCCCACCGGCAGCAGCAATTTCCAAAGCGCGCTTGGCAGCAAGTTGTCCTTTAACTTCAGCAAAGTCCATGCTTTGCCCCAAAGATGTGCTCGGGGCGGTAGCTAGAGCAGGCTGTACCGGCTCTAAATAGCTTTCGCCATTTAAATACGCCACACACTCAAGAAGATTACGAGGAGCAAAAACAGAGAGACCTTGCACCACGGCGCCTTCTTGAGCATTGCCAGGGGCTACGATAAGCCCGCGGGCTTGCTCGTTACGAGCCAAAATAGCAAGAGGTAAAATGCCGGTAATGGGTTTGAGATTTCCTTCTAGAGAAAGCTCTGCAGCAAAAAAACAGCCACGCAATTTTTCAGGATCAACAACGCCAGCGGCAGCAAGAAGGCCAATGGCCAAGGGAAGATCATATCCAGCGCCAGATTTTTTTCTGTCAGCAGGCGCAAGGTTTACGGTGA
>CAYJHX010000484.1:0-1454 GCA_964369395.1 uncultured Desulfovibrionaceae bacterium | reverse complement strand
AAGGGAGGGGGTGTGGGGGAGGGAAAAACTTTTGGGCGCTAGCAAAAGTTTTTCCCTCCCCCACAAAAAAACAATCGCTTCTTTTGGGCGCTAGCAAACCGACCCAAAGGGCTTGTAGCCGTAGGCGAGGGACGAGCCGTACGGATATCGTGCGCCTGGGCGCCTTTTTCCCTCCCCCACAAAAAACCTAAAATTGCATTTACTATAAATCTCATTGCATTTTGCTGTAAAAGAAAATAGAGTGTTGCGGTACTTTTGGAGGTCATATGCATTTACGAAAAAGAATTTTGGTTACTGGCGGTGCGGGCTTTGTGGGGTCGCATTTATGTGAGCGTTTGCTTGCGGATGGGCATGAGGTGCTTTGTGTGGATAATTTTTTCACCAGCGCTCGTCAAAATGTGGAGCACTTACTAGAGCATAAATGTTTTGAACTTATGCGCCACGACATCACCTTTCCTCTTTTTGTGGAAGTGGATGAAATTTATAATTTGGCTTGTCCTGCCTCGCCTATTCACTATCAACATGACCCCGTACAGACCATTAAAACCTGCGTACACGGTGCCATAAATACCCTTGGCCTTGCCAAGCGCTTGGGCGCGCGTATTTTTCAGGCTTCTACATCAGAAGTGTATGGCGACCCCCATGTGCATCCGCAAACAGAAGATTATTGGGGGCATGTAAACCCCATTGGTACGCGTGCTTGCTACGATGAAGGCAAGCGCTGCGCCGAAACGCTTTTTTTCTCGTACCATCGTCAGCATAATTTGGCCATCAAAGTTGGTCGCCTCTTCAATACCTATGGGCCACGTATGCACCCCAACGATGGACGCGTGGTATCTAATTTCATTATGCAGGCTTTGCAAGGCCAAGATATTACCATCTATGGCGATGGCTCGCAGACGCGCTCTTTTTGTTATATAGATGACCTTGTGGAACTTATGGTACGCTTTATGGCCTCCCCCGTAGATTTTACTGGCCCCATGAATATGGGCAATCCCGGTGAATTTACCATTAAAGAATTGGCAGAAACCGTGGTGGAAATGACGGGCAGCAGCTCAAAAATTATTTATACCCCTCTTCCTGCTGATGACCCCAAACAACGCCAACCCGATATTAGCTTAGCTAAAGAACACCTTGATTGGGAACCGCGTACACGCTTGCGTGAGGGTTTGGTTAAAACTATTGAGTATTTTAAAACATTCGCTAAATAATCTGTAAAAAAAGCCGATTCCATAAAAAACGGAATCGGCTTTTTTTATGGACAAGCGTAGAAAAGCCCGCAATGCAAACATTACGGGCTTTTCTTAACGTATGTACAATAAAAAATTAGTTGCCGTTTAATTCCATACGGAATTTACGAGAAAGGCGGAACACGACCACTTTACGGGGAGCCAAGGTAATGGTTTCGTCGGTTTGTGGATTACGGCCTTTACGAGCATTTTTGTCGTAGGCTT
>CAYJHX010000483.1:0-1466 GCA_964369395.1 uncultured Desulfovibrionaceae bacterium | reverse complement strand
TTGTGAAATCTGACGTAGAGAAAGCCGAAAAGGTGCATTTGACGACACTATCTAGAAAAGGGAGAGGGTGTGGGAAGGGCCTACTCGAAAGGGGGCTTTTTCCAAAAAGTTTTTACCCTCCCCCACAAAAAAATTTTTTATCACGACTATACCCTTCGTTAAGGAAAAACTATGCCGCGTTTACGACATCACAAAAAAGTTCTTCGTCAATGGCTTGCCAGCGAGCAATGGCAAAATCACATTCCCGAAATTGTAGACATGGACCCCAAAGAAGCCACAGGCCCCCTGCTTTCTTTTCTTCTCCTTGGCGAAGATATGACCCATCGTGCGGCCTGCGCTTTAGGCCCCTGTATTGCGAAAATGTGTACAGAAAAAACAGAAGATGCCCGCAACATTTTGCGACGCCTCATGTGGCATATGAACGAAGAATCTGGCAACATTGGTTGGGGTATACCAGAAGCTTTTGCAGAAATTCTCGTGCACAGTGAAAAAATGGCCCAAGAATTCCATCCCATTTTACTTTCGTATGTCATGGATACGGGCCGTGACGATAATTATTGTGACCACGCCATCCTACGCCGCTCGTGTTATTGGGCTGTAGGACGCCTTGCGCAAACGCGCCCACAGCTTTGCACAAAAGTTATTCCTTGGCTCATCCGCGCCTTTAATAGCGAAGTGGAACCCGATACTATTTGCCGCGGTCTTGCCCTTTGGGCCTTAACACAATTTCCCGCGCAATTTTTGCCACATTTAGAAATTTACCCCATGCTCAAACGACTTGCGGCACACAGCAGCCCCGAAGAACTGCAAACCCTATGTCCGGTATTTGATGGGCAACACGTGCGCACGCATAGCCTTGAACAGCTTATTCAAAGCTCCGGCCTTCTATAAAACTGTTTTTACGCCCTATACGTTGCGCTAGCAATGCAAAAGAGTCCTGCATATATATTGTTATGCAGGACTCTCATTTTAGCAATTTTAAGAATTGTTCAGAGCTCTCAAAATTTGACAGTGCAAAACCATTTTATGGCCATAAAAAAACCCCAGCCGAAGCCGGGGTTTAAAAAAGCTCTTTCTCTAAGAACTAGCCAATGAAGGGGTTCGCGAAGAGCAAGATAAAGCTTACAACCAAGGCGTAAATGGCCAAAGATTCGATAAATGCGAAGGCCAAAATCATGGTACCAGTGATTTTACCGCTGGCATCAGGGTTACGAGCAACGCCTTCACAAGCGCCTTTCAAGCCAAGACCCATACCGATACCACAACCACAAGCAGCAATACCAATACCAAGCACAGAAGCAAGGGAGGTGAAGCTGATGGATAAAGGATCACCTGCTGCAAAAGCAAAGGAAGCCATACCGATAAGAGCCACAGTGTTCAAGGCGATCATCAATAATTTACGCATGTTAAAACTCCTTAAATAGTGTATATGTTTGGGTCCGAAGACCATTCCCCACAAGGTTTTG
>CAYJHX010000482.1:0-1475 GCA_964369395.1 uncultured Desulfovibrionaceae bacterium | reverse complement strand
ATATTATTGTACAAAAGCGAAAAGGGGTAAAATGCGTAGGTTGCCCTTCTGAGGCCAATTGTTGCTCCAGTGCCCCCAATTCTCCGACATCTTCTTGCGGTTGCGCAGATAATAGCACGCACGCGTCCTCTTGCGCATGCAACAGTAAACACAACAATACGGCATGCGCATGCACCACTAAGAATTCATTATAAGCTTGTGCGCACACAATGAACATTGCTCACGTTTTCTTATAAATAAAACATTACTGAGGCTTGACATAACAACATATGCCAAGCCTCTTTCATACTGCCTTCATAAAAAAGCTTATGCACAATATTTGCAATTTCAAAAACAGTATTATATAAAAGACGTGCGTAGAAGGAACATTTCTTTATATGCCGATTTTTTCACCCCAAACCACCCCTTAACAAAAGTTAGAACCCCATGCCGGACAGTGAGCAGAAAAACATTCTCCAAGTTCAAGCCAGTGAGAGCGGGCAAAAACTTCTACAGTTTTTGGTTCGCCGCTTAAGTTTGCCCCAAGCGCTCCTACATCGTTGGATTCGAACAGGGCAAATTCGCTTAAACGGTGGACGTGTAAAACCCTTTAGCCTTGTTACCACAGGCGACAGTTTGCGTCTGCCTCCCTTTGCCATAGGCATGAACCACTCGGCAAATTTTGAAAAAGGCGTAAAAGACAGAACAATACAAAGCTCAATCTCGGGACATACCGCAACAGAAAAATTCCCCTCCGCACACCTCACCCAAGAGCAAAAGTTGCAAGGGCAAGCGCTACAAGAAAGACACGATGATTCCCCACTCTCTTCATCTTCCGCATCACCATCTTTCTTACGCGCACGCCCCCATATCAATAAAAATCTACCGTCCCCTCTTTACCACGACGAACATATTGCCATATACAACAAGCCCCAAGGTCTTCCCATACACTCCGGCACAGGCCATACCGACAGCTTTGCGCAGCGTCTACAAGAACATTTTTCTCATTGCGTGTTTAAACCTACCCCTGCCCATCGCCTAGACAAAGACACTTCGGGCCTTGTGTGCGTAGCCTTTTCTTATGCAGCCCTGCGCGCCCTGCAAGATGCCTTCGTTGCACGCCATATAGCCAAAGAATATGTTACCTGGGTACACGGCATTTGGCCCCACGAGGCCCCTTGCAAACTTGTCCACCATATGGATAAAAAATATATAGGCCCCGACGAAAAAGTACGTATTCTTTCTGCCCAAGAAGGTAAAGAAGCCGTGAGCTATGCCCAATGCCTACAACGCACCGCGCAGCACAGCCTCATGCATATTCGCTTAATTACAGGCCGCACCCACCAAATACGCTTGCAAATGGCCGCCCAAGGGCATCCCGTACTTGGTGATAACAAATACGGTAGCACTGCCCCCAATGCCAAGCTCTTTTTACATTCTTTGCGCATTACCCTTCCTCAAACAGAAGCCTTCGCGGCTTTAAACCTTGCCGGAAA
>CAYJHX010000481.1:0-1480 GCA_964369395.1 uncultured Desulfovibrionaceae bacterium | reverse complement strand
TTGATTTTGAGTTTATCAGAAACAAAGTTGAAAAGCTGTATTGTTTGGATAATGGCAGACCTGCTATTGATCCAGTAGTTCTTTTTAAGATGTTATTTATCGGGTATTTATATGGTATCAGAAGCGAACGGCAACTCATTAGAGATATTGAGGTTAATGTAGCTTACCGTTGGTTTTTAGATTTTGATTTAACCACAAAAATACCCAATGCTTCCACCATAAGTCAGAACCGTAGACGCCGTTTTAATGACAGCACTATCTATCAAGAAATATTCGATGATATTGTTTTCTTTGCCATGAAAAAAGGCCTTGTAGATGGAAAATATATTTATACAGACTCAACACACCTTAAAGCTAATGCAAATAAACATAAATTTACCAAAGCAGTTGTTGAAAAGTCTACAGCAGAATACATATCCGCTCTTGATGCAGCAGTTACTGAGCAACGAGAAAAAGATGGCAAACCACCTTTTCCTCCGCAAGATAAAGATAATGCCAAAGAAATAAAACAAAGCACTACTGACCCTGAAAGCGGTTTTCTTACTCGAGAAGGCAAGCCAAAGGGCTTTTACTTTTTGGATCATCGCTCTGTGGATGGTAAACATAACCTCATTACAGACACGCACATAACAGCAGGCAATGTGCATGATAGCATGCCATATTTATCTCGGCTTGATAGACAAATAGAG
Organism: uncultured Desulfovibrionaceae bacterium; assembly: GCA_964369395.1. GTDB lineage: Bacteria > Desulfobacterota > Desulfovibrionia > Desulfovibrionales > Desulfovibrionaceae > CAYJAD01. Next base: position 791 of record CAYJHX010000481.1, on the reverse strand, counting down.
CGTTTTGCATTTGAAGTAAAAGCAGTAGGTTTAGATGCTGGCTATAATACTGTAACCATTTGTGAAGGGTTACATGATAGGAAAATTTTTGGGGTAATTGCGTATAAAAACAATGTAAAAGTGAAGGATAAGTTTGCCAAGCGCCATTTTCATTATGATGAGTCTATGGATTGTTATCTTTGCCCCAACAATTGTATTCTAAAATATGCAAACACAAGCCGTGAAGGATATAAAATCTACAAGTCTAACCCTAAAATTTGCGTATTATGTCCACACCTTACTCAATGTACATCAAATGCAAAACATGTAAAAAGCATTACTCGGCACGTTTGGGAGCATTTTAGTGAGCAAGCGCGAGAAAATAGGCTAAGTGACTATGGAAAACGCATTTACTCTCGTCGAAAAGAAACCATAGAACGCTCTTTTGCGGACTCAAAACAATTGCATGGCTATAGATACGCTCGATTTAGAGGGATACAAAAGGTTCGAGAACAAAGTTTATTCACAGCAATAACGCAAAATATAAAGAAAATAGCCCTTATTCTCACGAAAAAGGGGGGATTATTGTCTTATTTTACTTATATATTAGTATTTGCCAGAAAAAAGTTAGCGGTAGTGCAAATTATCTTTGTATAATCATTGAATAGTAAAAAATAGAGCTAATAAAAAGACAAACCCTCAAAAAATGAGGGTTTGTCATCAATCTGAAACCCCTGTAAGAAATCTTACAGGGGTTATAATTATTGGTAGCTAGGAGAGCTACAGGTTTTGGTTAGTATTCTGTTGATTTT
>CAYJHX010000480.1:0-1486 GCA_964369395.1 uncultured Desulfovibrionaceae bacterium | reverse complement strand
AATAGCATTGACCCCTGTGTGTCGTGCACGGAAAGATAGTTATGGGGAAATATAGCTCTCTGGGGGAGGGACCTTTTTAAAAAAAGGTCACCTCAACGCGACAATACAAAAATTAGTCGCGCAACGGTGAAGCAAAGCTCCACCTACTCCTAATTTTAGGTCGTATTGACGTTGTCAACACTCTGGGGGAGGGACCTTTTTAAAAAAAGGTCACCTCCCCCAGACCCCCTCCCCCTAAAACTTTTACATCGAATTTTCCTTACGGAAAATTCTTTAGTTCTAAAGAATTAATTACATAGGCACGTTTTGGAAAAAGAATGGCATTATGCACGAAACAAGTTTAGCAGCAGGGCTATTACGCATCATTACCGAAGAGGCACAAAAACATCGTGTACAGCGCATTGTACATATACGCCTTGGCCTTGGTTTGCTCGCCTGTGTAGAAGCGCACACTTTAACAGCGTGTTTTGAACTGCTGGCAGAAAATAGCGTGGCTCAAGGGGCAAATATCGATGTAGAAATAACCCCCTTACCCTGTGTGTGTCAGCAATGCCAAGAGCAGTTTAGCCTTGTAGAGCGGCATTTTGTTTGCCCCGCTTGTGGCAGCACAAATATAGATTTTCGCGGAGGACACGGTTGCATGCTTTTGGGACTTGAAGCAAGTGCAGTCAACGACTCATGAAAAACGCCTGATGCTAAAAGTTTTTTGCTACAGAATGTAGCAAAGTGAAATGGATGCACATATTTGAAAGCTGTACCGAAGTAACATTGCAAAAATACATACGCTTTTTTGCGCATTACATAAATACAAGTATAAAGTAACACCTTACAATAGTAACATCATGAGGATTCCACCATGGCAGAACATATTCAAGTGATACCCGATAAATGTCGCGCTTGTCGGCGTTGCGAAGTGGCCTGCATTGCCGCCCATCACGGCATGACCTTTAAAGAAGCCATGAAGCATCGCGACACCTTGGTTTCGCGCGTACATGTGGTCAAGGGTGAAAACTTCAAAACCACCGTACGCTGTCATCAATGTGATCACGCCCCATGTGTGGCCGTGTGTGCCACCGGTGCTTTGCAGCAAGAAAAAAATGGCAGCATCACTGTGCGCGTGCAATTATGCTCTTCTTGCAAAATGTGCATTTTTGTCTGTCCTTATGGCGCCATTTCCCTCGAGCATATTGGTATGCCCGATGGCGAAGGAGAAACCATGGCTCAACGCGCTAGGCGCGAAGTGGCGGTACGTTGTGATATGTGTACGGGCTGGCGCGAAAAAGAAGGCAAAAAAATTACCGCCTGCATGGAAGCCTGCCCTGTACGCGCTCTTTCCATGGTAGAGCCAGACGGCAGTATTATTGTTCCCCCCATGCCAGAAAAGAAGAAAAAAGAAGAAAACGCCTAATAGTGCAGAGGTCTCAACTATTGGATAAGCTGAGCCCCGTGCATACTGCAGTGTGCACGGGGCTCAATCTAAAAAAAC
>CAYJHX010000479.1:0-1486 GCA_964369395.1 uncultured Desulfovibrionaceae bacterium | reverse complement strand
TTATGAAAAAAATTATTGCTGTACTCTTTGCATTTTGCCTAACCACCTCTGTAGCCATGGCGCAAGAAATCATATTGCACCCTAAAGACGCTAACTTAACCTACGCTACCAATGTCATTATAGAACCTGCCGCCGCCCCATTCAATCTTGGCGGTTGGAGATATGACAATGTCGTAGTATTTCCTGTAGAAAATATTGAAGAAGGGATATACTCCATCACCCTTAACTACAGCCGCATAGGCGAAGTTAGTTTCCCCCTGCGCGCTGTTGCCATCAAAAGCCTTAGCGATGACGAAATAGACGCTAGCCAAGCGCATTTTGATTTTATACTTGAAGCAACAAACCCCACAGATTGGAGTAATTATGTTACCAAGACCGTAGGCGGTTTTAGCTTACCCCAAGGAAATTTTCACATTGTGTTAGTCCCCAATGTTGAAACCCCACAGTTTGGAGACTATGTCATGAACTTACGAGAAATGCGCTTGAAGAAAATTCAGTAAAAAATTGCTCTTTCTTTCAAAAAAGCATCTGCACAAAAAAAAGCCCCCGAAAAAAATCGGGGGCTTTTTATTATTCGTATAACGCCGATTTAGAAACCAAAACCGTCGTCATCATTACCAGAAGCGTTAAAGCCAAAGTCACCAGTAATACCGCGTGGGGTATCATCTGGAAGCTCTTCTTCCATAGCCTCGGCAACGCCTTCGGCACCAACAGCCCCAGCAACAGCTGCGCCGCCCACCACAAGGCCTTTCATATTATCCTTAATGGCGCCTTTGATCATGCTCAGAAGTTCTGCTTGATCAACGGCCATTTTTCCTTGGAAGGGTAACAAATCTTTACGCAGACCGTTCATATCGGTGGTCATGGTCTTGATTTTTGCTTCCAATTGGTCGCATTTTTTCTCAAGCTCACCGGCTTGCACTTCTTTAGGCTCAAGCTCTTGTACACGAGCTTGCAAAGCAGCAATTTCTGCGCTTTGTGCCTTACTGGTTTCGTCCATATCGGCGAGGCAATCTAAAGTTTTTCCGGCAATAGCTTGGAATTTATCATTCATGGGCGGCACGGAAACATTGTCGCCAATACTTTTTTTATTCTCTTCTACAAAGTTGTCCCAAGGTTTTGCTTCATCCCATACCAATTGCACAAAGGTGGGATAGAGACTGGCAAGCCAGCCGGCAGCAAGGGGAGCAACAACACGAGCAGCGCAATCACAGGCAATGGTACGTCCTGCTAAAAAGCCTGCCAATTCTTTAACATCAGCGTCTTCCTTACCCACAACTAGGGCAAGAACATCGTCCATTGGGAAGACTCTACGAGATACATCAGACATAACGGCCTCCTCCGGGAGATCGGATTATTTTATATGCGCCTGCACAAAAACTTTATACTATAAAGACGTATGCAAAGCGCATCCTATCTAGTTACTACGACCAACCATGCGCACATAGGTAAGTGCGGCTGTTCTGTACACAAAGTGCCCAAGCTT
>CAYJHX010000478.1:0-1487 GCA_964369395.1 uncultured Desulfovibrionaceae bacterium | reverse complement strand
GTTCCCCCGCATTCGGTAGAAGCGGAGCAAGCGGTGCTCGCCGGTATTTTTGCCTCGCAAAATACGCTCAATATCATTGTGGATACCTTAGAAAAAGACGATTTTTATTTGCCCGCGCATCAAAGAATTTTTGAAGCCATGATGTCTTTGTATCATGGCTCCAAGCCCATTGATTTGGTCACTGTTGCAGAATATTTAAAAAATCATAATGCCTTAGAAGAAGTAGGCGGCGTTGTTTACTTAGGCGACTTAGCGCAAGCTGTGGTAGCGGGCGCCAATGCCCCGCACTATGCGCATATTGTGCGCGATAAATCTTTACAGCGGCGACTCATCGAAACATGCTCTGGTATTATCGGCAATTGTTACGACAGCACCCAAGATGTAAAAGACTTGCTTGATGCCTCACAGCAATCAGTATTTTCCATTGCCCAGCGTTCGGCCAGTAAAGAGTTTTCTTCTACCAAAGAGCTTATTGACAAAGTGTTCCAAAAGCTTTCCGACCTTGCCGGCTCCAATGAGCAAGTTACCGGCGTCACCACGGGCTTTAGCCGATTAGACAAAATGACAGCAGGTCTGCAGCCTTCAGATCTTATCATTTTAGCGGCACGTCCCTCCATGGGTAAAACGGCTTTTGCCATGTGCCTTGCTCTCAATGCAGCCATTAGCAAAAATGTACCTGTGGCGGTCTACTCTTTAGAAATGAGCAAAGAACAACTCTTGCAACGTATTTTAGCAGTACATGCCAAAGTAGACGTCTCTTTATTGCGCCAGCCAAGTCGCCTCACCGATGAAGATTGGGCGCATTTATTCGCCGCTGCCGACGCCATAGGGCAAGCCCCCATCTATATAGACGATACACCGTCCATCAGTACTTTAGAATTACGGGCCAGAACGCGCCGCCTTATGACAGAAAAAGGTGTGGGTATGGTCATTGTGGACTATTTGCAACTTATGCGCGCAGGGCGGCGTATAGATTCGCGCGAATTGGAAATTTCGGAAATTTCACGCTCTTTGAAGGCTTTGGCTAAGGAGATGAATATTCCTGTGGTGGCTCTGTCTCAGTTGAACCGTAAAGTAGAAGAACGTGCCGATAAACGCCCCATGCTTTCAGATTTGCGCGAATCAGGCGCCATTGAACAAGATGCTGACGTGATTATGTTCGTCTATCGTGACGATGTGTATAAATTTACCAAACCTTCCGAAAGACCGCCGCAAGGCGTGGCAGAAATTATCATCGGTAAACAGCGTAACGGACCCGTAGGCGTGGCAGAGCTCATGTATATTTCGCGCTATACGGCTTTTGTGGATATGGCACCAGATTATGTACCGCCGCCTTCGGAAAATGGGTAGGGCATTATAGATTTTTTATGGGGGAAGGGGGAGCTTTTGCTAGCGCCCAAAAGCTCCCCCTTCCCCCGCAAAACGCACTTTATTTTGCGCTGTGTGAACAAAGCAAAGTAGCCACCAAAAGGGCGCCGAAGGCGTTT
>CAYJHX010000477.1:0-1494 GCA_964369395.1 uncultured Desulfovibrionaceae bacterium | reverse complement strand
GCCTTTGTTATCTTATGCCGACTCAAAGCCAAACCAATGGCCAAAAGATTTAGGGCTCCAAAAATAATTAAATCTACTCGCATGCTTTGCAAAAAAGCGTCAATATTTTCCTTGCTCACCTGCGCATCACCCAAAAATATCCCTAGGGTGATACTAATGACAGCAGTATTTAGCAAAGCTCCGGCAGTACGCATGGTGCCCACTACCGATGCCGCTTGTCCAATATGGGCCTTATCTACCGCCTCTAAAATGACCGTGGTATTAGGCGCCGCAAAAAGCCCCAGACCAAGCCCCAAGCAGACTTGAATACAGTAAAAAAACAACATGGAACTTTGTATTGTTAAAAAAGAAGAGACAACTAAGCCCACGCCACAAAAAGCGATACCCACAGCACTGACGGGACCACCGCCATATTTGGGTACCATACGCCCCGCCAAAGGACTGGCTAAAGCCTGCACCACAAATTGCAGTGAAAGTGTCAGGCCGGCTTGCCCCACACTCATACCTTTAACAACCTGTAAGTATAAACTAAAATATAAGGTCATACCAAAGGAAGCACTATAATTGATAAAAGCCGCTAAGGAAGATAAAGCAAAGACCTTATTGTGCCCTAATAAGCGCACATCAAGCAAGGGAAACGCGGCGCGCAGTTCTAGGCGCACATAGATGGCAAGAAGCACAAGGCCCACCATCACGCAGATAAGCCCCCCCATCACCGATGTTTTGAGCAAAGAAGAGCCTAAAGCAATACTCGCCATACCTAAAGCATAGGTTCCAGCATCAAGCCAGTTAAAAGGTTCGCCTTTACCTTCATACCATTCTTCATGCACGGCAAAGCGCATAAAACTCCAGGTAATGACACCCGCAATAGCCGATCCCCAAAAAAGCCAAGGCCAGCCCCAATGCTCCGCAATAAAACCCGCCACAGGAGGCCCACAAGCAATGCCTGCATAAATGGCCATGGACGAATATGCAACAAAATCACTACGCTGCCCCTTGGGAGCTGCCACAGCCAAAATGGCAAGTCCACTGGCGGAAAGCATGGCCGTACCCAAACCTTGCAAAAGGCGCAAGGCCTGCATAAGATAAATATTTTCTAAAAAGCCCATGCCTATATTTGTCACAATAAACACAAAAGAACCAAACAAAAACATGCGCCGCCGTCCCCAGATATCGCCCATACGTCCGGTAATGAGCTGCGAAGTAGCCAAACCCAAAACATAGAAAGTGATAACTAAGCTAAGCTCATGAGCGCTGGCTCCGGTACTTTGCCCTAGAGGCGGCAAGATAGAACTCACGCCAGCCACCATGAAAGGCATAAAAAATTGCGCCGCACACACAGCGCATAAAATAATATAGGGGGAGTCTTTTTTTTCGCTCATAAAATACTTCATTTTTACACAGTTTAGCGGCCTGCCGAAAAACTCTAAGATAAGACCCCTGCACAATTAAAAAATCATGGATTGCTTCGTCGCTACGCTTCTCGCAATGACT
>CAYJHX010000476.1:0-1498 GCA_964369395.1 uncultured Desulfovibrionaceae bacterium | reverse complement strand
CATTGCGAGAAGCGAAGCGACGAAGCAATCCATGCCTTTTTGAATTATGCAGAGCTTTCCCTTTAGGGAAAAGCCCCCATAAAAAAGATTATAAGGACTCGTTATGTCTCATTCTTCTGCCACCATTGTTATTAAGTACGGCGGGCACGCCATGGATGACCCAGCTTTGCGTGGGCCTTTTGCGCAAAGCGTTGTAACCTTGGTAAAACAGGGTATGCGCATTGTTTTGGTGCATGGCGGCGGGCCGCACATCAATGCTTTACTGCAGCGTTTACAAATAGAAAGCCATTTTGAAAAAGGCCTACGCATTACCGACGCGGCCACCATGGAAGCGGTGGAAATGGCCTTAAGCGGGCAAGTTAATAAAACCGTCGTCACCATGCTCCAAGAAGCAGGCGGGCAAGCTGTAGGCATTTGCGGCAAAGACGGCGCTCTTTTTGAAGCAGAAATTTTGCGCCCTGAATTGGGCCTTGTGGGTTCGGTGCATAAAGTTAATGACGGTGTGGTGCAGTGCTTACTCGATGGGCATTTTATCCCCGTCATTGCACCTGTGGCCTATGGCCCTAAGGGGCAAAGCCTTAATATCAATGCTGATACGGCAGCCGGGGCCTTAGCTGGCGCATTGCAAGCCGATTATTTTGTCTTGGTATCCGACGTGCCCGGCGTGCTGGATGCAGAAAAAAATCTTCTGCCCAAACTTGATACCGCCAGCATAGCCCAGCTAAAAGCCGAAGAAATTATTTATGGCGGCATGATTCCAAAAGTAGATTCGTGCTTACACGCTTTACAAGCCGGATGTAAAAGGGCGCTTATTCTAGACGGCAGAGCTGAAGGTTCTTTGCAGCGGTATTTACTGCAAGATGAAGCCTTGGGAACTGTTATTGCGTAGGCAAACCAAGTTCCCCCAAAAGCCCTAAATATACTAAAAACCTATTTTCATGAAGCATACTGTATCTCTACCTTTTTTTATTACCTGTAACGCTTTCAAATATCTATTTGTATTGTGCTGCTGCCTCTTATGCTGGAACAGCACACTGCAAACTTCTTGGGCGGCGCAACGTTCCTTTTCTGCGGCCTTTAAAACTGTAGGCATTTGGGACAAAGCCCAAAAAGTGCGTCTTGACGTCAATGTCTGGTATCCTACCTACAGTCAGCCCAGTACCGTTTCTTATGGTTCATGGCGTTTGCAGGTGGTGCGCTTTGGGCGTGCCGTGGCGGGGCGTTTTCCTGTTATTATTCTTTCACACGATTCACCGGCTACGCGTTTTTCTTATCATGACACAGCGGCCAAATTGGCTCAATCCGGCTTTGTGGTCATTGCACCAGAGCACAGCCATGACAATATGGAAAATATGTCCTCTCTTTTTCAATGGAAGCAATTGCAACAACGCCTTAACGATATTCACAATGTGCTTAATGTCGTGTTGCCCCACAAAGACGTCAAAAATATGGTCGATACAGAACGCATTGCCCTTTTAGGTTTTGGTACTGGCGCTAC
>CAYJHX010000475.1:0-1508 GCA_964369395.1 uncultured Desulfovibrionaceae bacterium | reverse complement strand
TGTTATATTATGCTGTTAAACTGTTAAATGTCTGTACGCATAAGAATGGTAAGGGTTTCACCGTTCACATCCTTAGAGTATTCTTGGAAGGTGTTGCCACTAATATTGTGCTGAGAGCCGCTGGTCCAACTAGACGGAGGAGTGTCATTTTCACCCATGTCTTTTTGGAGTTGTTTAGCGGCTTCTACATTGTCGCCCAACATGATGATTTCCATATTGCTCAACTTGCTACCATCTGTAGCTAGCATTGCTTTTACGCTGTCAAGGTTATTTACACCGGTAAGCAGTACATCAAGACCTTCACCACCGTCCATGGACAGTACGTCGTCAAGGGTAACGTTATCTAATATAAAGATATCATTGTCGTTACCGCCAAGGGCGATATCTCCCTCGCCTACAAAGAGCACATCATCTCCGCTACCGCCAAACAATATATCATTGCCATCGCCGCCATGGAGGATATCATCTCCACCAAGGCCAAGGAGAATGTCATTACCGACGCCGCCAAAGAGGGCGTCGTCGCCGTCGTCTGTAGTTTTATCCAAGTTATCAGCAGCTTCAACGAGCTTGTCAAGGTTAGCAGGGGCACCAGCCATGGAGGTTATTTTGCCCGAAAGCTCAGCAGCTTCTTCAGCAGTTAAACTGGCGTCAATATTGCCATACTTTGCCGCATCGGCTTCATTCATGCCAAGGTCTTTGGCAAATTGCTCGAGATTTTCCAGCGAACCATCACCCATGAGTAAGTCATTGCCGCCTTGACCAAAGACCATATCATCGCCTTTACCAGCCATGATAATGTCATTATCTGCGCTGTCAGTAGCAATGGTTACTGACTCAAACCACAAAGGATTATCTAGGATATACGCAATGGCCTCCGCGGTGGTAGGCGTATAACCTTCAATGTCCACCTTATCTTGTACGGCTTCTTTAATTTGCTCTAAGTTCATACCACCAAACATGACATTGTGGGTAGCACTACCATCCACAAAGGTGGCGGTATATTCTTCACCTATCACTTCAGGGCCTTTGGGAGTAAAGATGGATGCAGGGTCAGAGGTGGCCTTCCAATCGTGGGTTAAACCATTGAACCACTCGTTCATATCGACTTCGGCTCTATCTATAACAGCTTCATGTGCACCAGCGGGTACAAAGGCTGTAGAAGTAATGCTACCGTCACCCACAGCTTCCATAAAGTCAGCCATGGGCCTGTCTGCCTTAGCCAATGATAGGTAAGGATTACCATTTTCATCCACACTGAGCTTAACAACATATTCTGTGGTTACAGCTTGTTCACCCTTATAGCCTGTAGAGTCAGGATTAGAGTAATATACTAACGTTCCTGTTGTTGTCCAAACGTCACCGGGCACTTTATCGGCAGGAATTTCGATTTTTAAATCGCTAAATACAGAGCCGTGTGGCGTCACAAAATCCTGCTCAGCATACCCATGCTCACGAACAGTAAGCATGTCACCGGACAACATGGCATAGCTGCCGTCTTCTGAAACATC
>CAYJHX010000474.1:0-1511 GCA_964369395.1 uncultured Desulfovibrionaceae bacterium | reverse complement strand
ACCCGTTGGCAAAGCTGGCTTGTAGAAGCCATGCCTCAAGCCTATGTGGAAATGAGCCATGAACTTGCCAAAGAACGTGGTATCGCCAACGGTGATAAGGTGAAAGTGGCTTCTTGTCGTGGAGAAGTAGAAGCTGTGGCCATGGTGACCACACGCATGCAACCACTCAAAGTGAATGGTAAAATGACCCACCAAGTGGGCATGACCTTCAACTATGGTTGGCTCTTCCCCAAAGATTGTGGCGATACCGCCAACTTGCTTACCCCCTTTGTGGGCGATGGCAATGCCGGTACACCAGAATACAAGGCCTTCATGGTCAATATAGTCAAGGCATAGGAGGTGACGTATGTCTGAAGGTAAATCCATATTAGTCGATACGTCTCTCTGCACGGCTTGCCGTGGTTGTCAGGTGGCTTGTAAACAGTGGAACCAACTTCCCGCTGTAAAAACAAAGCAAACGGGTACCTATCAAAATCCGCCGGATTTTTCCGCTGAAACCTATAAAGTAGTGCGTTTTTCTGAAGGCAAAGCCGAAGGAAAACCCTATTGGTACTTCTTCTCCGACATGTGCCGTCATTGCGTGGAGCCTCCATGCCAAGCCGCCGCATCTGGAGACGAAATCGTCGTAGACAGTGCCACCGGCGCCGTAGAATATGACCCGGCTACTTCTGAAAAAATGGATTTTGAAACAGCAAAATCGGTATGTCCTTACGACATTCCCCGCCAAGATCCTAAAACCAAAAAAGTGACCAAGTGCACCATGTGTCTTGATAGAATTCAAGGAGGCCGTCAGCCCGCTTGTGTACTGTCTTGTCCCACAGGCAGCATGGTCTTTGGTGATAGAAAAGAGATTCTGGCCATGGCTGAAAAGCGTGTAGCAGAACTCAAAAAAATGCACCCCAAAGCTCAAGCCATTGATGCTGATAGTGTGCGTGTCATCTATATCGTTATAGATGACCCAGAAAAATACGCTGCCAACGCCGCAGCGCAATAGTAAAAACATAACACCTTGTGAGGAAAAATTGTTGCAAAACGTTTTTCCTCACACCCCCCTTCAAAAAAGCCCATGGCGCCAGTTCTTCGTACTTTAGTGTCACTACTGACGCGAATAAAGGCTTTTGAAAAAGGGAAGGGGTGTGGGGGCGGGAAAAAACTTTTTCCGTTTGGAAAAGTTTTTCCCCTCCCCCACAAAAAATTTTAAGACATATTTATGAGGTAAAAGCATGACAGAAGCTGTTATTCAATCACTGAAAGAGCAATATCCCTACGCCGCCCAATTTTTTGATACCTTTCTTCCCCTTGAGGAGCTTTGTCATGAGCTTGCCAAAGAATTAACGCCGCCACAATTGCCCACCCCTCTTGCTCAAAAAGAACACATTTTAGGAAAGGCTCTTTACCCTACAGATAAAGAACATCTTTCTTTGTATTTAGACGATGCTTTAATAAGCGTTGCTGCTAAAATTTGCTCTACGGCAGCGCGATGTTTTTCCGGACACAGTAAAGACTTAGAA
>CAYJHX010000473.1:0-1513 GCA_964369395.1 uncultured Desulfovibrionaceae bacterium | reverse complement strand
ATTGACAGTGTTTCAACCACGCCACAAGATATTCCGGCCCTAAAGCATTTGATTCGACATTTAAACGCAGAGCAATGTCGCTCTATGGTACAGCAAATACTTATGACCCACGACACAGCAACATGTGTGCGTAAAATATCTAAAACTTTGGTTCAAAGCCTACGTAAAGACTTCTCTTTTTACACGTCTTTGATTCCCACCTACAAATAATAGACTGTTGAAAAAGAACAATCTAGTGTCAGTACGGTATACCATTAGCCCACAGGACGTGGGCAAGCCCCGCAGGGGAGCGAGCCCTCTTGAGGAAGAATCAAGAGGAAATTCATCTCCGGCGTGAACCTTTGTACCTTTAGACAACGTTTACAAAAACCATGAACATGACACATTGCCCGAAACTTTTTAAAAATAGACCCTTTTAACAGGCTGATAGTATATGGCTAAAAAAAATTCTCCTTCCTCCATCGCTTCCAATAAGAAAGCGCGCCACCTCTATGAACTGAGCGACTTTTTAGAAGCTGGTATCAGCCTTACTGGCCCCGAAGTTAAAAGTTTACGGGCAGGTAAGGTCAGCTTTATGGATAGCTATATCGACTTTAAACGTGGCGAAGCCTTTTTGGTGGGTCTACACATTGCCCCTTATGAAAATGCGGGCTATGTGGTGCAAGAACCTACCCGTAGTAGAAAGTTACTCCTACATGCGCGTGAAATTAAAAATCTTGCCGATACGGTAGAACAAAAAGGCCTTACGGTGGTGCCCGTAAAGTTATACTTTAAACAAGGCAAAATTAAATTAGAAATAGCCGTGGGTCGCGGTAAAAAACTGCACGACCATAGAGACGCCCTTAAGCAACGGGCAGAAGAGCGTGATGCGCAGCGCGCTATGATGGATCGCTAAAACCTTTTCCTACAGGCTGTTGAAAGAGAACTGTCTAGTGCCAACGCGGTATACCACTAGCCCACAGGATGTGGGCGTACCCCGCAAGGGAGCAAAACAAAGCCAGCCGAAATTCTACAGGCTAAAATGCGTGCTTTTCTGAAAAATACATGAACATATATTTTTCACTATCGACAAATAATTTTGTAATTTTATCAAGCTTTATGACAATATTTCAAAGGTAATAGGACAAAGGTATGACAGTAATAGGCCCTTGGACACACGATGAATTTATGGAAGAGGCTCGTAAGTTTCACAACTACCCTGCTCCCGGTTTGATTATTGGCGGCTACATGGTCGAAATGGCTCGCCGAGCTCTCCCCGAAGGTATTTTATTTGACGCTATTAGCGAAACCTCTCAATGCCTGCCTGATGCCGTACAATTACTTACCCCCTGCACCATAGGCAATGGATGGTTACGCATTTACAACTTTGGCCTGTATGCTCTAAGCCTTTTTGACAAGCATACCGGAGAAGGAGTACGTGTACATTTAGATGTAGAAAAGCTCAGTTCATTCCCAGAAATTCGCGCATGGTTTTTAAAAGAAAAGAAAAAATCAGAACAAGATACCGAACGTT
>CAYJHX010000472.1:0-1530 GCA_964369395.1 uncultured Desulfovibrionaceae bacterium | reverse complement strand
CACGGAGATATATAATGATAGGCATTTCAAAACTTTATTGCGGACAGGTGGAACCTTCCGACGCTTTACGCTATGGACGTGAAGCCGGCAAGTTACCTTCGCATCTTTTACAATTTTCTAAGGACAAAAAACCCGTGGTGGTCTGGAACATGACTCGCCGCTGTAACCTCAAATGCGTACACTGTTATGCCCATGCCTTGGAAGAAGAAGGTAAGGACGATATCTCCACCGCACAAGCAAAAGTCATGATTGACGATCTAGCCGCTTATGGCGCCCCCGTCATGCTTTTTTCCGGCGGAGAACCCCTAGTACGCAAAGACCTTATCGAACTTGCTCACCACGCCACCGGCAAAGGTATGCGCGCCGTTATCTCCACCAATGGTACCCTTATTACCAAACAAAAAGCCAAAGAGCTCAAAGAAGTGGGTCTTTCTTATGTGGGTATTTCTTTGGACGGTATGGAAGAAGTGCACGACCATTTTCGCGGTGTACCCGGCTCTTTCCGTAAAGCATTAGAAGGCATTGCCAACTGTCAGGCCGAAGGTCTTAAAGTGGGGGTACGCTTTACCATTAACAAGCGTAATATCCAAGAAGTGCCCGGCATCTTCCAGCTTCTCAAAGATCTTGAAGTGCCCCGCGCTTGCTTCTATCACCTTGTATATTCCGGACGCGGCTCTGAGCTTATCAAAGAAGATTTAAGCCATGACGAAACACGCAAGCTCCTTGATCTTATCATGGACGAAACCCGCGCCCTTTTTGATGCCGGCAAAGGCAAAGAAATTCTTACTGTAGATAACCATGCCGACGGCATTTATCTCTACGAGCGTTTAAAGCGCGAAGACCCCAAGCGCGCCGCAGAAGTCATGGAGCTATTGCAATTTAACGAAGGCAACAGCACAGGCCGCGGCATAGCCTGTATCTCTTGGGATGGTAGCGTGCACGCCGACCAATTCTGGCGTAACCATACTTTTGGCAATGTACTCGAGCGTCCCTTCTCTCAAATTTGGGACGATCCCAACATCGAACTTTTACATATGCTCAAAGACAAAAAGCCCCATGTAAAAGGGCGTTGCGCCAAATGCCAATACCTAAAAATCTGTGGCGGTAACTTCCGCGCCCGCGCCGAAGCCTATTATGATGACGTTTGGGCCGAAGATCCGGCGTGTTACCTTACTGATGCAGAAATCGGTTTATAAGATAAAGTATTTTTTTATTTGCTGGGGGAGGGAACTTTTTGTAAAAAGTTCCCTCCCCCAGACCCCCTCCCTCAAATAACTTTTACTGGCGACATACATCATTTTTTATAAGCACATAATGCCGCCACAGTAGCTTAAAAGATTTTATCCTAAATACCATGGCCCCGCAGTATATACTCAAAAGCAAAATGGTATCGCATGTAAAAGTTTTTGGAAAAAGAGAAGGGGTAAAAATAAAAAGCCTTACATACACATAACAAAGTAACCGCATACTATAATTAAAAGTTATTTGGAAAGGGGGTCTGGGGGAAGAACCTTTTTTCAAAAAGGTTTT
>CAYJHX010000471.1:0-1534 GCA_964369395.1 uncultured Desulfovibrionaceae bacterium | reverse complement strand
TTAAACATACAGAACTCTCTCATTTAGCTTTGCACTAAGATGGGGAGGTTTACAGAGCCTCATATTTTTCCGCAAGGTTCTTTTCGTTTAGGGACTGCCATTCGCCCTTTGGATGCTCGTGAGGAATATGATTTAGATTTGGCATGCAAGTTGCGTATTGGAATCACAAAAGAATTGCATAGTCAAGCGCAGCTGAAAAAATTGGTAGGTGATGAACTTAAGGCATATCGTAAGGCTAATAATATCCAAGATTTTGTTGAAGAAAAAAAACGCTGTTGGCGGTTAAACTACCAAGGTGCTCCCCACTTTCATATGGATATAGTCCCTTGTATTCCTGCTGATAACAATAGGAAAAATATGGTGATGGATTCGTTAAAAAGCTCTGTGTTTGCGAACGATTCTCGCGAAACTTGGCTTAATTATGTGAGTATTACTGACAATACTCGAAGTGATTACCATGTGCTTAGTGATGACTGGAATAGCAGTAACCCTCTTGGTTATGCTTTGTGGTTTGAACGTAGGATGATGGTTACATCTAAGATACGTACTGAAGATAAAGCTCTGGTTGTTCCATTGCCTCTTTTTGCACAAAAAACCCCATTACAACAAGTTATTCAGCTTTTAAAAAGGCATCGAGATGTGTGGCCTAATGCTACTACCCAAGATAGTAAACCTATTTCTATCATTATCACAACTCTTGCAGCAATGGCGTATGGCGGAGAAAGTGATATTGGTGGAGCATTAGTAAATATTTTGAATAGAATGGAAAGTTTCGTGAATGCATATACTCCACGTGTTCCAAATCCTGTAAATCCTAAAGAAGATTTTGCAGATCGCTGGGATACAGATAAGGGCAAGGCATTGCAGCTTAAAGAGAATTTTTTTGCATGGCTCGAACAGGCTAAAAGGGATTTTGGAGGTATAGGTCCTTATCTGTCTGCTCAAAATCTACAAATAATTTTACAAAATAAATTTAATGTTACATTGAGTGGCGGTACTTTGGCTGGAATATTAAATAATACACATTTTAAGATTGTTCCAACTATTTCTGAAAAAACAAGTAATATACCTATATTACCATCCCATGTAAAACTACCTATGTGGCCGCTTGTATTGTCAGCAAGGGTGCGTATTAGCGGAACTATTAAGAATGGAATCGCTTGGGATGGCTTTGTATCAGGACAGCGCATTCCTAAATATAGGAAGCTTATTTTCCGTGCAGATACAGATGTGGCAGTACCATTTGACGTATATTGGCAAGTTGTGAACACAGGAGAAGAAGCTAGCCGGGCAGCTTGTCTTAGAGGAGAAATTGAAAAAGCTTCCTCAGCAGGAAAAGGAGGCTTAGTACGAAATGAGAGGACTTTATATACAGGCGATCATTGGGTAGAGTGTTTTATTATTAAGAGTGGTGAATGCGTTGCACGTAGTGGGAAATTCTATGTAAACATAGGTTGATAAATGCACTTGTGTTAGTTAATCTGTAGTGGTTTAGACTTGGTCGTACAATAGGCTCCGTTTTGATGGTACCTTT
>CAYJHX010000470.1:0-1539 GCA_964369395.1 uncultured Desulfovibrionaceae bacterium | reverse complement strand
TTCTTCCGCCGTGACTCGTATGGGGTGGGAAAATACTTTGATGCAAGAATCTAAGGTAAATAACGTATATATTACAATATATACGTAAAAATATATGTGCAGCAGTCACAGTTTATAGAGGGAGTATAGTACATGGCAGCCTATGAAGCCGTTATTGGTTTAGAAGTTCACGTCCAATTAGCGACACAATCCAAGCTCTTTTGCTCTTGTTCCACAAAATTTGGTCAAGATCCCAATACCAACGTGTGTGAAGTGTGTTCCGGCATGCCGGGCACCCTACCTGTGCTTAATGCACGAGCTGTGGAATATGCAGCTAAGGCCGGCCTTGCCACCGATTGCCAAGTGCGCCTGTCTTCAGTTTTTGCTCGCAAAAACTATTTTTACCCAGATCTGCCCATGGGATATCAAATCTCGCAATTTGATAAACCCATTTGCGAACACGGCTCTTTAGAAATTAGCCTTGGCGAAAAGGGCGATATCAAGAAAACCATTGGCATTACTCGTATTCACTTGGAAAATGATGCCGGAAAAAATATTCACGATAGCCATGATAATGCCAGTTATGTCGATTTAAACCGCGCCGGTACGCCGCTGGTAGAAATTGTTTCTGAGCCAGATATGCGTAGCGCCGAAGAAGCCGTGGCTTACTTAAAGGCTTTGCATGGTATTGTGACTTGTCTTGGCATTACTGATGGTAATATGGAAGAAGGCTCCTTTCGATGCGATGCCAATGTGTCCATACACAAACCCGGAACGCCCTTTGGAACCCGCGCAGAATTGAAAAATCTTAACTCCTTTCGTCATGTACAAAAGGCCATTGAATACGAAATTGCTCGTCAGCAAGACCTCATAGAAGATGGTGAAGAAGTGGTACAAGAAACGCGCTTATATGACAGCGTAAAAAATATTACCAAATCCATGCGTTCTAAAGAAGAAGCGCACGATTATCGCTATTTTCCTGATCCCGATTTATTGCCCATTACTATCACTGCCGAAGAGTTAGGCGTATGGAAAGACAGTTTACCTGAACTTCCCAAAGCACGCATAGCACGTTTTTGCGACACTTTAGGTCTTGGTCAAGCAGAAGCACAAACCCTATGCGGCGATAAAGCTTTAGCTGATTTTTTTGAAGCCGCTTGTGCCGCTACACCCAAGACAAAAGTTAATAAGATTGCAAATTTAGTATTAGGCGCCCTTCTTCGTGAATTGCACGCCACAGAACAGCGCGTGCAAGATATTACCATGACGCCCGAAGCTCTTGGTGAGCTGGCGCGCATTATTGATGAAGGGCTTATTTCTGCAAAAATTGCTCATGATATTTTCTCTGAGCTTATGCAAAGTGGTGCCATGCCCGAAGCTTTTGTAAAAGAAAAAGGGCTTGTGCAAATTTCTGATAGTTCTGCTCTTGAAGAAGCCATTGACCAAGTAATTGCCGCCAATCCAGCAGAAGTGGAAGCCTATCGTGGCGGTAAAACGAAGCTTATTTCTTTCTTTGTGGGGCAAATTATGCGCGCCACTAAGGGCAAAGCAAATCCAGCG
>CAYJHX010000469.1:0-1541 GCA_964369395.1 uncultured Desulfovibrionaceae bacterium | reverse complement strand
TTCTGACATGGATGATGACGATGATACATAGCCCATTAAGTTGTGCTTTCTTATGGTGCTAGGGTTCGGCCCTAGCATCATGTTCTTGCCTCCTATCACTACGCTTCTTTCTAGACGATGTTCATGAATGATATCTAAAGCTTACAAACATCTATATCTTCGTTTTAAGCCGCATTCTTTCGCGACCTATATATTCCCCAAGGTTTATCTGTTTTAGGCTCTTACAATGTCATTTATGGCTCACTATGAAGCATATTAAGCTAGTCATATTGCTTTTATTAGCATAAAGATTTGATAACATGCTCTATTTTTCTAGTATAGCTATAACAACTATTCTCCATCGAAGGAGAATTTTATGAGTTACAAAGCTGTTGTCAACATCAAGTTAAGCAAAGCCTCTTGCCCCATCACGGGCAGAGGCTTTACTATTTCAACAATCTGTAGAGTATACTCAATGATGTTAAAGCATTACAAAAAGCTCACATCTTCGTTTTAAGCCACATTTTCTCCGCACGTGACCTATCCCATGCTTTTGCCAACTTCAAGCGTCTAAGTGCCATTTATAGCTCGTAATCATGGATCTCATGATAATCACACAACTCTTATTTTGCATTTTTGTAATAAATCTAGCTTACTTAGCACATAACAGTCGCTACAGTTCACATTCCCATGATGCTGTTGCAAAAAAACAACACTATTATATGCGGAAATAGTAACAAGATATAAACAAGTAACAAAAAGGAGACTTTATGTCTAAAACGCATCAGCAAAAGCTGATCCCATGCCCACATCAAAGGCAGGCAAAGAGCATAGCACTACAGGACATGATAAAGCAGCTTGAACAAGCTGAAGCCAAGGGAAGTGATGTTTTTTATCAAACTCTTGGCGACATGGCAAAAGCGCATGGCATGAGCAATATAGCCACATCCTCTGGGCTTGATCGTACACATCTGTACAGGTGTTTACGCTATGGTGCGCATCCACGTTATGTAACCATCAAGAAGGTTCTACAAAGTTTGGGTATCAAGATTAAGTTAGCATAAGCACAACAACTTTTTATTATAAAAGGAGAATTTTATGAGTTATAAAGCTATTTCATCACATTTTGTTAAAGAAACAGCCAAGGGGTTTATTTGTCAAGGAAGTGTAGAAGATAGCCAAGGTAAGGTAGCCAGCATGACAGGTGAGGGAAGTACTTTAAAAGAAGCTTCTCAGGCTGCCATAGCTAATAGCAAAGAAATGCTCGCGGCATTAGTAAGTGGAAATGATAGGAACTCCTCCCAAACAAACTATTATGCTCCCCCTGCAACAAGCCATGCGAGAAACAGCAATGCTACGAATGGCAAATCGAAATTCAATGGCGGGGGAACCAAACCAGCAAGTCCAAAGCAAATAGAGCTTATTGAAAAAATTGCTTACGAAAATGGTAAGAATGCTGAAGAAGTCAGCCGAAAGAAATTTGGCAAATCTTTAATGGGCCTTGTGGGGTCTGAAGCCAATATCATTATCAACGAGCTGAAATCTAAAACAGAATTCTAGCT
>CAYJHX010000468.1:429-1566 GCA_964369395.1 uncultured Desulfovibrionaceae bacterium | reverse complement strand
GCTCATAAGGAGAAGTATATGACACAGAATTCCTTAAAAAATATCAGCCGGCGCAGCTTACTCAAAGGGGGAAGTCTCATGGGCGCTGCACTATTGTGCCAGCCCCTTGCCTCTGCCCTCATGCCTAATACGGCTTGTGCTACCGGTCTTAAATCGGAAGAAGATTTTGGCCAAGTATACACTCAAACACGTATTATGTTAGGCACCTTTGTAACACTTTCTGCCGTACACAAGAGTAAAACTTTGGCAGAAGAGGCCTTAGGATACGCCTTTGAAGAAATACAAGCCCTAGAAAATGAACTGACACGGCATAAGTCTTCTCCCCTTACAGAATTAAATGCTTCGGGAAAACTGCTTGCAGCCCCAAAGCATCTTATGCATGTTCTACAAAGGGCAAAACGAACTCATGATCTTACGGCTGGTGCCTTTGACATAACTGTTGCCCCTTTGCTCAACCTGTATCATCAAGGGCAAAATCCTCAAGGGAACATACGCTTAGATGCAAAAGCTGTACAAGCCGCGCAAGAGCTTATTGCTGCCAACGAAGTGCACATGAGCGCCGACCATGTACGGCTTGGACGTAGTGGCATGATGCTTACCCTTGACGGTATAGCCAAAGGCTACATTGCCGATAGAGCTTCGCACACTCTTATCAAGCACGGTATTGCCAACCATTTGGTCAATGCCGGTGGAGATATTCAAGCCCAAGGGCAAAAGTCTTCTCAAACACCTTGGCGCGTGGCTGTAGAAAACCCAGCCCGCAATGGGGCCATTGTGGCTAGCACTCCCCTACAAGGGGCCATGGCCACATCGGGCAATTATGAGATGTTCTATGACGCTCAAAAGCAACACCATCATCTTATAGATCCGCGCCGTTCTCAAAGTGCTCAGCATATGACCTCGGTGACCGTCATAGCTCCCACCACCTTGGAGGCCGACGCTCTTGCCACGGCACTCTCTGCCATGCCGCCTCAGCAAGCGCTGTCCCTTGTGGATAGTCTGCCTGGGCGTGAATGCTTACTTATAACCAAACAAGGTCTTGTGCGCACTTCGCGCCGCTGGCCTGCGTAGTTGTTTATTACTTTCTTGTGGGGGGGGGGACTAACGGATTTTTAAAAAATTGTATTGGGGGCCCCC
>CAYJHX010000468.1:0-419 GCA_964369395.1 uncultured Desulfovibrionaceae bacterium | reverse complement strand
GCGGCGGCCCGGGGTTGTTTTTTTTAACTTGGTGGGGGGGGCGGCAACACCTTTTTTAAAAAACGGTTCTTCCCCCCCCCCACCCCCCCTCTCTTTTCCAAAAACTTTTATACGCATTTTCCTTGCGGAAAATTCTCTACATATACCAGCAGCATATTATAAATGTGACCTCTGCGCATTGTGCAGAGCTCTCAAAAATGTTGTTGAAGCTCAAAAAAAAGCCCTTACGAAAATTCATAAGGACTTTTAACTATTTTTTGTACTCTTCATAAAAAGCTACCTTTTGCTACGCTCCAGAAACTTTTTACTCACAAAGTTCATTTCTTCTCTTTGTACACGCAACATAGCAATATGCTCCAAGGTTTTTTTGTAAATCCTACTGGATGGGTTTAAATATTGCGCTGTTAAAATATGTTGCT
>CAYJHX010000467.1:0-1579 GCA_964369395.1 uncultured Desulfovibrionaceae bacterium | reverse complement strand
GACGATAACGGGCCAAGGTTTCGCGCCAAGCATCACCGTATTGCATACCCTTTTCCAAAAGAGGCATGACCCCCGTCCAACGTTTTTCGGAAATAGGCACATCGCCTTGAGCAAGGGTCTCGTTTTTAGGATTAAAGATGTCACTATTATAGTCACCCTTGGCGTCAAGAGCCACATTGCCCCCCATCCAATTGCGACGCAACCCCTGTGAACTTTGGGCCGGTTTGCCTTTAGCATCCTCGCCATAAAAAAGAGCTGTCAGCGCCTTTTCACTAAAATCCGCCAAGGGGGTATCTAGTGTAAATTTCCAACGCTTTCCCAAAGCTGCCAAGGCATCGGCATAGCGAGAAAACATTTTTGACGTGGCCCACGGTAGCAGGGCGCCGTCCGCCAGTGAAAGTCCCTTATTGGGAGCCACCAGTAAGGGTTCAAAATAGTCTACAGTACCAAGGCCCACACAGCGCGGACACGCCCCTTGAGGGCTGTTAAACGAAAAAAGCTGTGGACTGGGAGCCGGTAAAGAAATACGGCATTTTTTACACACAGAGGTGGTAGCGTGCACAATATCTAGAGGTTCCCCCCCCTCAAGGCCTTCGGGTAAATGTAGCATAAGGCGCCCTTCGCCATAGCGCAAAGCTAGCTCTACAGAGTCTGCCAAACGTCCACGCAAACCATCTTTATTGACCAGACGGTCAATGACCAATTCTATACTGTGCTTTTTATTCTTATCCAGCGCCGGCACTTCATCAATGGCATACACCTCTCCATTGACACGCACCCGCACAAAGCCCTCGGCCTTCAATTTTTTCAAACGATCCGCATGGGTGCCCTTTTGGTGTTCCACCAAGGGAGCCATAAGCAAAAACTTGGTGCCTTGCGGCAATTGCAAAATATCTTCGATAATTTCATCCGCGGCGCGAGCTTCAATAATTTCGCCACATTCCGGACAATACATACGCCCCAGACGTGCAAAAAATACCCGTAAAAAGTCATAAATTTCTGTCACCGTCCCCACCGTTGAACGCGGATTGCGGGCAGTAGATTGTTGCTCGAGCGAAATAGCCGGAGAAAGACCCTCGATTTTATCCACGGCGGGTTTGTTCATTTGCGGTAAAAATTGGCGAGCATAGGCCGAAAGTGACTCCACATAGCGACGCTGGCCTTCGGCATAAACAATGTCAAAGGCCAACGTGGATTTGCCCGAGCCCGAAGGCCCGCAAATAACTACAAGAGAATCACGAGGAATTTCTAAATCAATATTTTTCAAATTATGGTGGCGTGCGCCCTGAATAGATATGCTGTTTTTCATGTTGTAAAAAGTAGTCCCTTTACGCCTTTTGGCAAGGTATTAGGAGGGAATTTTATGAACCAATATTGAAGTATATTTTGGGAGGCGCCGCCTCCCAAACCCACCGCCAAAGGGGATAATCCCCTTTGGAAACCTTATCTTAACAGCCTGTTGAAAACAATCTACTTCAAAAGAAAATGCTAATAAGATGTTATGTTATCTTTTCCAAACAGGCTGTTCAAAAAGCGTAAGATACGAGGAATACCCAACGGGCGGCGAAATCGTTTGCGT
>CAYJHX010000466.1:0-1585 GCA_964369395.1 uncultured Desulfovibrionaceae bacterium | reverse complement strand
TACATAAGCGGTCTGAATGTTTTAACTGACGCAGTAGTTTGCCCTTTTTCAGCAGCCTATATTAGTCGATGCGATAATGACAGCCCATACTCTTCCTATTCCGCAATGCAGCTTGGGTAATCACATAGGCCGTCTGTACACCGTGGAATAATTGAATTAAAGGCGGAGAGATATGCGTGTGTTTATAAAAATCATGAATATGCCGAGAAAGCTCGCGTAAGTCTTGAAAAGCGCGTCGTAGCCGTGCAGAGTTACGTGTAATTCCCACATAGTTCCACATGGTATGCCGAATGGTAGACCAATCTTGCGCGATAAGTGCCGGATCGTCATTTTTCTCGCGGCCAAAATGCTCCCAATCAGGAATAGCGTCAGCCAAATCACCAGAGATGGTCACTTCACCGCGGCTACGGGCTGCTATGTCCTTTCCGGCCCAGTAGCCCCACGAAAGAGCTTCTAGTAACGATGTGCTTGCCAAACGATTGGCACCGTGCAAGCCCGTACACGCGCATTCACCAATGGCATACAAGCCGTGCAACTCTGTGCGTCCGTGTAAGTCTGTAAGAATTCCCCCACAAAAATAATGCGCCGCCGGCACCACGGGAATATAATCTTTACAAATATCTACACCAATGTCCTTACAATTTTTATAAATGGTAGGAAAACGCGTCTCTAAATCTTGTTTAATAGGGCTAGCGTCCAAATACAAACACGGCGCTTCAGTAGAAAGCATTTCATTAACCATAGCCTGAGAAACAATGTCACGCGGGGCTAATTCTTCGCGCGCATCGTATTTATGCATAAAAGGCTTTCCTTCACTATCTAAAAGGCGAGCGCCTTCACCGCGCATGGCTTCAGTAATAAGTCGGCATTGTTGACGTAATTTACTATACAACGCCGTAGGATGAAATTGCATAAACTCCACATTACCCAGCGCCACTTGCGCTCTGTGTGCCATAGAAATAGCTGAGCCCACACAAGAAGGAGCATTAGTAGAGTGTAAAAAGATACCGCCCACACCGCCAGTGGCTAAGATAGTCCACGGGGCAAACATGGTTTGCACTTGCTGCAATTTACCATTGTACACATAGGCCCCGGCACAACGATTTTCTACCCTATACCGGTAATCTGAACGGCGCGCATGGTGGCGACTAGTCAATAAATCTATGGCATGACAATGCAAAAAGCAACGTATACGCGGATGTTCTTGTACAGCTGCAATAAGACTTTGCATGATAGACGCACCGGTATAGTCCGCCGTATGCAAAATACGAGGCACACTGTGCCCCCCTTCGCGAGTACAATCCCATTGTCCGGCATCATTTTTATCAAAAGGCACAGCGACCCTTTGCATAAGCACACGCTCCACCACTTGTGGCCCATGCTCACATAAATGCTTCACAGCTTTGCCATAATTATAGTTATGACCGGCATCTAAGATATCTTTCTCTAACGCGGCAACATCACAATCGTTGGGAGCCTTATAAATAATGCCCCCTTGTGCTAATTCAGAGTTCCCCCCGCCAAGAGTGCCTTCCGAAGAAACCAGTAAAACATCCACTCCGCTATCTGCCAGAGTTAAGGCTGC
>CAYJHX010000465.1:0-1591 GCA_964369395.1 uncultured Desulfovibrionaceae bacterium | reverse complement strand
TTTTAGTGTTTTTTAGAATTATGCAGAGGTCTCTCTTAAGGTATGTAGCTGACTCTTGCAGAACAAAACAAAATATTATAGGGAGAAAGGCATGAAATGCATTTTTCTGGCGACATCATGAATTGAGATTTCTTTATGGAATTTTGTGAAGACTTCAAACATTAAAACGTGCTCTTTAGTGCGAAAAACATAGGAAAGGGGCTAGTATGTTAGAAAAATTATTTGCCATACGAGAGCGCGGGTCTACAGTGCGCACAGAGCTAGTGGCAGGACTCACCACTTTTATGACCATGGCCTATATTTTGGCTGTGAATCCCAATATTTTAAGTGCCTCTGGTATGCATGCGCCTTCGGTTTTTGTGGCCACAGCATTATGTGCGTGCTTAGCTACCGCTGTGGTCGGCTTGTGCGCTAATTTACCCATTGCCTTGGCCCCTAGTATGGGGTTAAACGCTTTTTTTACCTATACTATCGTGCTTGGCATGGGTTATACATGGCAATTCGCTCTCACGGCGGTTTTTATTGCCGGTATTATTTTCATAGGGCTGACCCTGAGCCATTTACGCGAAATTATCATGAATTGTTTGCCGGAGGGAATTAAACACGCCATTTCCGTAGGGATAGGCTTGTTTATTGCCTTTATTGGTCTAAAATCAGCAGGCATCGTGGTGGATAATCCCAACACCTTTGTTATGGCAGGCTCTTTTAAAGATCCCGGTGTTGTAGTGGCAGCGGTGGGCACTATTTTTACTGGTATCTTACTTTGTCGCAAAGTTCCCGGTGCATTGCTTTATGGTATTTTTGGCGCCACGTTGCTGGGCATTCCTTTAGGGGTAACGCAATTGGCTTCTTTTGACACAGGGGCACTTTTTTCTGTACCAAGCCTTGCCCCTACCTTTTGGCAATTTGATTGGCAACATGTGCTGACGCTAGATATGTTACTTATTGTGATTGCCATACTCTTTGCTAATATTTTTGATACCATGGGCGGTTTGATTGGCCTAGTGTCTCAAGCGGGCTTACTTACCGATAAAGGGGAAGTGCCCAATGTGAAAAGCGCTTTTATGGCTGACGCCCTAGGCACCACGGTGGGCTCTATGATGGGCACTGCCACTGTGGCCGTGTATGTGGAAAGCGCCAGTGGCATTGCCGAAGGCGGCAAGACGGGCCTTACGGCGGTGACGGTGGCGGGGCTTTTCTTGGTGGCTTTGTTTTTATCGCCTATTTTTTTGTTGATTCCTCCACAAGCCACAGCGGCAGCCCTTATTCTTGTGGGATTGTTCATGCTTGCCCCCATCACCAATATTGATTTTGACGATTTTTCTGTGTCCATTCCGGCCTTTTTTACTCTTATCATGATGCCGCTGACTTATAGCATTGTTAATGGTATTATGTGGGGCTTGTTGGCTCATGTTATTTTACAATTGGGTATTGGTAAAGCGCGAGAATTAAACCTTATTTCTTATGTTTTGGCGTTGATATTTATTCTTAAGCTTATTTTTGAATAGAACGAATTCAGAGAAAATGATTTTTTGTGGGGGAAAGGAAAACCCTTTTGCTAGCGCCAAAAAGGGTTTTCCTTTCCCCCACA
>CAYJHX010000464.1:0-1606 GCA_964369395.1 uncultured Desulfovibrionaceae bacterium | reverse complement strand
CCCAGACCCCCTTTCCAAATAACTTTCAGTATAACTTGTAGTTAAAATATTGCGCAGAATTGAATTTTTAAAGTTTATGTTATAAATTAAAATTCATTTTTCCATGTTAAGGTTTGTCAGCAATCTGAACAGATTGTTTTCAACAGGCTGTTATGTGTAAATGAGCGCGTTTTGCGAGGGGATGGGGGGAAGGGGAGTGCTTTTTGGCGCTAGCAAAAGCATTCCCCTTCCCCCCACAAAAAGCACAACAATAAACACTTGCCCATGGGCCTTAACCTGCGTACTATGCCGCAAGTTTTTTGTCGTATTTTTTAGAGTGTGTTCGCATAAGCGTTTTTTGGTTTATCTTTGCGTTAAACTTTGTGAATATGTTTAAAGTATAATAAAAAAATAGTTTGAAGAGGAAAAATATGTTTCAAGTAAATCCCCATTATGCTAGTTTGCCCGGTTCGTATTTATTTGCTGAAATCGGTCGTCGTGTGCGTGCTTTTCAAGCCGCTAACCCCACTTTAAACACCATTTCTTTGGGTATTGGCGATGTTTCGCGTCCTTTGAATCCGGCTGTTATTAAGGCTTTGCATGCTGCCACCGATGAGATGGCTGTGGCTGAAGGCTTTAAGGGATATGGCCCTGAGCAAGGCTACGCTTTTTTGCGCGAAGCCATTGCTGCCACCGATTATAAAGCTCGTGGCATGGACATTGCTGCCGATGAAATTTTTGTTAGCGATGGTGCCAAGTGCGATGTGGGTAACTTTCAAGAATTATTTGCCGATAAGGTGCGCATTGCCGTTACTGACCCTGTGTATCCTGTATATGTAGATTCCAATGCCATGAGCGGGCGTACCGGCGCTTATGTCAATGATAGCTGGAATAATCTTATTTATTTGCCTTGTACTGCTGAAAATAACTTTACTCCTGAGTTTCCTAAAGAAACGCCGGATGTGATTTATTTATGCTATCCTAACAATCCTACAGGCACCGTGCTTTCGCGCGAAGCTTTGAAGGCTTGGGTGGATTATGCGCGTGATAAAGGTGCCATCATTTTATATGATTCTGCCTATAAATCTTTTATCAGTGGCAGCGATGTACCGCACAGTATTTTTGAAATTGATGGTGCACGCGAAGTGGCGGTGGAGTTCCGTTCTTATTCTAAGACAGCGGGCTTTACGGGCCTTCGTTGCGCCTATACGGTGGTGCCTAAAGACTTGCAAGTGAATGGTCAAAAGGTGGACTTACACGGCATGTGGTTGCGTCGTCAATGCACCAAGTATAACGGTTGTCCTTATATTGTGCAAAAGGCCGCAGAAGCTGTGCACAGTGCTGAAGGGCAAGCGGAGTGCGCCGCTGTTATTGGTGGGTATATGGAAAATGCCACAAAGATTCGTAGCACGTTGTTGGGCATGGGCCTTGAAGTGTACGGCGGCGAGCACGCCCCTTATGTGTGGGTGCGTACACCTAAAGCGGGTAGTGGTTATACACCTTCGTGGGATTTCTTCCAAAAAGTATTGGATACGGCTCATGTGGTGTGTACCCCCGGTGCTGGCTTTGGCCCTAGTGGTGAAAGCTATGTGCGCTTTACGGCTTTTGCTTCGCCTGCTAATACGGA
>CAYJHX010000463.1:0-1616 GCA_964369395.1 uncultured Desulfovibrionaceae bacterium | reverse complement strand
TATTTAGTCAGCATTTCCTTAATGCTAAAAGTCCCCCCTCAGCCAGCCCCCTCAAAAAACACTCTAATATATCAATATAAGGGAATCTTATGTATTATTCCCCTTTATGCGTTGTAGGTCTTGCGGTTTATAATGATGCCGCATACATAGCTGAAGCCATGGACTCAATTTTAGCGCAAAGCCATAGGCATTTTATTTTTTGTGTGGTTGACGATGGCTCTACTGACGGTACGGCGGCTATTATTGATGGCTTCAAGGACTCACGGTTACATATCATACGTTTGCCTGAAAATAAGGGGCGTCCGCAGGCGCGTAATATTGCTTTGGAATTTGCTTTACGCATGCACGCAGAGCAGGGAGCGCAGTATTTTTTTTGGATGGATGGCGACGATATTTCTTTGCCGGAACGTTTGGAAAAACAAATAGCCTTCATGGAAACGCATTCTGGAATAGATATTGTAGGTTCAGCCGTCACTTTTTTTGGCGGAGCTAAAGGCAAGATAAAGAAACCTTCTACCCATGAAGCCATCAAGGCGCAAAGTATTTGGGGGGCGGCGCTATTTAATCCTACAACATGTTTTCGTTTACAAAGCTTGGTAAAAAATGGCTTGTGCTATGACGTTGGCTTGCGGCGGGTACAAGATTATGGCTTTTGGATAGATGCTTTGTTTTCTAGTTCCTTGCGTATGGCTAATATGCCGGAATCACTTTTGTTGTATCGCTACGCAGAGCGCCCCACCAATACGCTGTATCACGCTTTAGCTACTGAAAAACTTTTACGATATCTAAGCTTGCCGCATGATGCACGAAGTTGCCTTAAACATGCCATGCTTTCGTGTTCAGATTTCACGAACTTGAAAGAAAGTTCGGCACTCGCTACAGCATCGCTTCACGAAAGTATACAAGAAAAAGAACATAAAGAAATAGCAAAAGAAATTGAGTCGATGGAGGTAGTGCATTGGGCTAATGCTGTGTACGAAGCTGTTTTGGCTTATGGCAATATACATCAAGGACATTTTTTGCGCATAACACATTACAAAATGGAACAGTTTTTTGCGTGGCCCGGTCTTGAGAGGCAAGAAAGAAAAGCTTTGCTTAAGCAATATGCTGGATTGGGGCTGGGGAGGACGCAGGATCTACGGAGGCTATTTGCAGTCGGCTGAAAAAGGGTAAGCTACTGCGTTAAGCTTGTTTTTTCTTTCGGCATGGACCAGAAGAGTCCTATGCCTTTAAGAAAAAACTTCGCTTGCCTTGTATCTTACCCTTTTTGAGCCGACTACCACCAGTACGCAGGACGCGGGGAAAAACCACGCATGTATTGACTTCATACGTTTGCTTGCTTGGGCATGGCAAAGAAATGTAACGCGTTTTGGGGGAGGATGGGGAGCCCATGTCATGGGCGGGGAAGGAGGAGGCTTTTTGGCGTTAGCAAAAGGCCCATCCTTCCCCTCTCAGAAAAAACACTCTTCTACAGAAAAAACATTCTTCCACAAATATATCTTTATCCCGCCAATTTTTTTTCTAAAAAAGTTCGCAAATGCGTATGCTCGTCGTGTTTTCCTAGCCAGAGTTTTTGTTGGGCGAGGGCTTGGCCTACAAACATATCGAGGCCGTCT
>CAYJHX010000462.1:290-1622 GCA_964369395.1 uncultured Desulfovibrionaceae bacterium | reverse complement strand
GGCGACACCTTTGATGATGCCAGACGCGCCGCCGGCACCGCAGCCCTAGAGCTTGGCATGCTCTACGTGCCCCCTTACGACCATCCCCTTGTGGTGGCCGGCCAAGGCACCATTGGCGATGAATTACTCATGGGTTCCACATGGCCTGATGTGGTCTTTTTACAAATTGGCGGAGGAGGTTTTGCCGCCGGCGTAGCCACTTTCTTGAAAGCCCACGTTCCTGATATTACCATCATTGGTGTAGAAGGCGAAGGGCAAGCCAGCATGAAAGCTTCTGTGGAAACAGGGCACCTCATCACCCTACCCCAAGTGGATGTCTTTTGCGATGGTACCGCCGTAAAACGTGTGGGTGGCTATACCTACCCCATTTGCCGCGACCATATCGACCAATTTGTGACCGTGTCCAATGACGATGTATGCGCCGGCATCCAAAAAATTTGGGAACTGGCCCGCACCATCGCCGAACCTTCCGGAGCCCTTGGCGTAGCCGCCTATCTGAAAATGCAAAAAGAACTGGAAGGCAAAAATGTGGCCTGCATTGTCTCCGGTGCCAATATGGATTTTACACGCCTTTCTTGGATTGCAGGACGCGCCAGCATTGGCGCAACGCTAAAACGCTGCTATGAAATTCATATGCCAGAACAAGCCGGTTCCATGCTTAACTTACTCAACGATGTAAGCAAGTTAAAGCTCAACATCGAAGACTTCCTCTACGGAAAATACGAAGACAAGAGTGCCCATCCCATTTTTGGTTTTAAAGGCACCCCGCAAATGCTCGACGCCCTAGAAGCCCTACTCAGCGAAAAAGGCTATGCCTTTTCCAATGTAACCCATCGCGAAGATGTGGCCTTTCGTATTATCAACTACGATGTAAATATCTGGAAAAATCCCCTCATGGCGCGTATTCAATTTCCTGAACGCCCCGGCGCCTTGCTGGAATTTATGGAAGATGTGTCAAAGCTCAGCAATATCTGCTACTTCAACTACAGCAATAGCGGTGAAATGGTGGGGCGTGCCCTCATGGGCTTTGAATTTGAAAGCCTAGAAGAAAAAAATGCCTTCCTCGCCCATATGCGTGTCGAAGGACCACCACTCAAAGAAGTAGATATGGCCAGCTTTGCTAAAAGATAAGTAGAAATTTTTTTCAGCATAACGATATATGTATTTTTAGGGGCGGGAACTTTTTGAATTTTATTCAACATAACGGTATAGTATTTTTAGGAGCGGGAACTTTTTGAAAAAAGTTTGCCCCCCCCCCCCAAAAAAATGGGCCCCCCCCCCAAAAAAAATTTAAAAAAAGCAAAAAATTTTTTTTAAAAAACCCAATATTTT
>CAYJHX010000462.1:0-280 GCA_964369395.1 uncultured Desulfovibrionaceae bacterium | reverse complement strand
GCGCTAATTTTTTTATTTTTATAAAAAAAACTGTTTTTTTTTTTTTGGGGGGGTTAATTTTTTAAAAAATGCCCCCCCCCCGCCCATTTCATGGGCTCCCCACCCTCAAAAACTTTTACATAGCGACACACATTGCTTTTTCAATACAACTTTGTTGCCGCATGCTTAAAAGAGCATATACGTTTTACATAAAGGAATGACTTGAATAGGCGCGTTTTGAAAGGGGATAGGGGGTTTTAGGGGGGAGGAGAAAACTTTTTGGCGCTAGCACTTGTCCCTT
>CAYJHX010000461.1:0-1635 GCA_964369395.1 uncultured Desulfovibrionaceae bacterium | reverse complement strand
GAGTGTAATTACTCACACCCTCAAGCAACCTACCCGAAAGGTTTGACCGGGCCGGTCACCTTTCCTATTTGGTCTTGCTCCGAGTGGGGCTTGCCTAGCTTGCTGTGTCACCACAACAACTGGTGAGCTTTTACCTCACCCTTTCACCCTTACCTCTATTTAAAGAGGCGGTCTGCTCTCTGTTGCGCTTGCCGAGGGTCGCCCCCCCTGGGAATTACCCAGCACTATGCCCTGTGGAGCCCGGACTTTCCTCTTCGCATATACTGCGCAGCGACGATCCGTCCAACTCTTGTAATGAGAAAAACATGAATACATTCATAATGAAAAATACAATAAAATACGCATTTTTCCAAGAAAACTTATTCAATAAATACTAAATAAATATTTTTTCGTTATCTAGCTGCACCAGACAGACGTATCTTAATTAAGACTGCATGCACACGTTTATACTTTCAGTTTACTTGCATCCTTAGCAATACTCGTCTTTTGTGTCACACAACGAAAAGCCTTTTAAATCAGTAGTTCCTTAAGCATCTTCGTTAAAGAATTTAAATTCTGGTTTAGGTGGTTCTGCCACAACAACGACTTCTTCAGGTCTTTTGAAATGCTCACACCAATATATTAAGCGTTGGCAATTGGGGCAAGAAAGAATTTGCTGACCGCGTTGTAACTCAATAAAAGATTGTGGCGGGATAGAAATATTGCAGCCGCTACAAACGCCAGCTTCTACAGAAACAATCACAGGATGGTCTAAGCGATCGCGGATAAATTCATAACGCTTAGATACATGTTCATCCACTTCGCTTTTAACGCTGTCACGATCGTGTTCTAAATTGCTGAGTTTTTCTTTACCGTTATTGATACGTTCTTGCAGACCTTCGCGACGCACTTCAAGTTCTGCTTTAAGAGCTAGATAGTCTCTGTCAATTTCTGCCAGATAATCTTCTTGGCTTTGCATTTCTTCAGCAAGGACAACTTTTTCTTCTTCACGCATGCGGTTGGTTTTTTCCATATTATCCATTTCGCGCATCATGGCGTGATACTCACGTTGATTTGCCACTTGCATCAACTTATTTTTACTTTTTTTGATATTGGCGACATCTTCGTCAATTTCAAAAGAAATACGTTTTTGTTGTTCTTGAATGTGAGTAATTTTTTCCACAACCTTACTGCGCTTAGCGTCCATTACGGCAAAGCGTTCTTCAAGGCTATTTAACTCCAGAGGAGCTTTTTTTAATTCTTCACTCACAACATGTATAGCGTCGTCAACCTTTTGCAATTCTAGCAATTGTTCAATTTTTCTTAAATACGTCGTATCCATATTTTTCTCCTTTGAAAGAGTCGGTAAATAATTTTGTATGCCAGACATTCTCAGCCTGTTAAAAAAGTCTACGTCAAAAAAGTAGCAGATAACATGTCACTTCTATCGTGTTCTTACAGATTGTCCAAAAGTGTAAGATTCGGAGAAGGCAAAGTTTTTGCGTAAGAAGTGTACTTTTCTGGTACTCAATCGTAGCAAAAACAAATCTGGTACAGTAGATTACATGTTTTCAACAGCCTGTTATGCAGGGCGCAAGGGAGATTGTGACGCCACAAATTCCACACGCACCGAAGGCAATAATTTTTGCAAAAGTG
>CAYJHX010000460.1:0-1640 GCA_964369395.1 uncultured Desulfovibrionaceae bacterium | reverse complement strand
TGTCGCAATGGAAAAGTTTTTGAGGGTGGGGAGCCCATGCAATGGGCGGGGAGGGGCCTTTTTACAAAAAGGGCCCTCCCCTAAAAAATTCGATATACTTTTCTTTTTTGAAGGAAAGGGCTCTCCCCTAAAAAATTCTTTTTTTCTTTTTTATATACATTCTTTTATGCTTTCTTTTGTTGACAGAAAAAGCAATCTGATTGAAAATAGAGGGCTTCTCAAAGATTTTACTCCATGAAGTTTTACTCCTTATAAGGTATTTATATATGATTGTTGGAATTCGCTTTCGTCCCAATGGGCAACTCTATTTCTTTTCAGCGGACATGCCTTTATCTGAGGGCAATGCCGTCATTGTGGAAACAGAGCAAGGCATTGGCTTTGGGCATGTGGCTATTTTGCGTGATACGTTGCCTGCAGATATGCAAAATATGACATTATCTCCGGTATTACGCATGGCTTCGGCAGAAGATTGTCAAATGGCCCTTGATAATGCGCAAGTAAATAAAGAAGCTTTTGCCTATTGTAAGCAATGCATTGTGGAGCGAGAGCTTGATATGAAATTGGTGGACGTGGAAATTTTTTTCGACAGAAGCAAATTCATCTTTTATTTTACAGCTCCTTTACGCATTGACTTTCGAGAACTGGTTAAAGATTTGGTGCGTGAATATCGCACCCGCATAGAATTGCGCCAAATTGGTGTACGTCACGAAACCCAAATGGTGGGTGCTGTGGGTTCTTGCGGTATGGTATGTTGTTGTCGTCGCTATTTACGCAAATTTGCTCCGGTAACCATACGTATGGCCAAAGAGCAAAGTCTTTTTTTAAATCCCGTTAAAATTTCTGGCATTTGCGGCAGATTATTATGTTGCTTGTCTTTTGAGCAAGAAAATTACGATAATTTCCACAATCAATGTCCAAAACTTGGCAAAAAATACCAAACATTACAAGGCCCCATGAAGGTTTTACGTTCAAACATGTTTCGTAATGCCGTGGTTGTGCTTAACGAAAGTAATGAGGAAGTGGAACTGAGCCTAGAAGATTGGCAAGCCATCAATCCTCGGCGCCCCGATGCACAACAAGGCACGCAACAAGGCGCACAATCGGGACAGCAAAAGAACTCTAAGAAAAACACTCCGCAGGGGGATGGTCTTTTAGTGGTCACCATGGACACCTTAGACGATGATGCCTTTGCTTATACCGAAGACCCTTATGCGCCAGCCATTAAAAAACCTTTGGATTTAGATCAAAGCCTAGAAAAGCTTGAGCATCTTGAAGATGCCCCTGAACATGCACCAAAAGGGAAGCAAAAAGGCCCACATGGGCATGACAAAGCAAAGCCTCACAAGCGCAAAGGCTCTAAGCCGCACGGCAAAGACCCACGAGATGTAGGCGACATGCCAGAAGACAGCCAGACAAACAGTGCTACTGGCAATTTGGGGCAACCGGAAGGCGGCGGCGGTATTTTTGGTTTAGCGCCTAAAAAGAAATAGTATAGCACAACAATATTATATCATTAGAGTTTAGGAAGATACTGATTTAATAGAACTTTCAACCTCTAACAAGGAAGAGGAATTTTGCTAAGGGGGCATAGTATATAGACATACATGCAGTCTTAGCAAGATGAGTCTGACGCAGCTAGA
>CAYJHX010000459.1:0-1655 GCA_964369395.1 uncultured Desulfovibrionaceae bacterium | reverse complement strand
ATTTTTTCAACAGGCTGTTATCTTAAATACAAGTTAAAGTTATTTGGAAAGGGGGTCTGGGGCCCGCTTAGATTGGGGGCTTTTTTCAAAAAAGTTCTTCCCCCAGTAGATTTTGTAAAAAGTCTCAAAATAGTATACTTTTACAAAGATTATCTGAATGGCTTCTACAAGTCAAAAAGTCGTGCTAAAACATTGTGTCGTTTTACTTATTTATTTGCTCACTCAATTCCAATATTTTCAATTCAATACTGGTATTTTTAAAAGGCGTAATTTGAATCATGGGCAAGCTCATGATGGCCTTATACGAAGTTATGCTGGCATCCATGGATTGATACAAACTATGAGCGATTTTTACTGTTTTATACGTATTTTCTGCATGCGTCAAAATTTTGTTTACTTGTACCTTTTGCTCATTAACCCTATCCTTTTGTTGCAAAAGGACTTTTCTATAAATACCAATGGCTTCTTGCGTAAGGCGCTGCGCTTGTAAGTTGCTTTTATAATCAGCATTTTTTGCAGCAAGCGCATGTGTTTCTTCCATAAGCTTGGCATTTTCCTTTTCTATACGCTCAAGATTGGGTAAATATATTTTTTCAATATTATCAGTAAATATTTGTAATTGCCTAGCATAAGCCTTGGTGCTGAGCCAAAAAATACCGTAATACTTGCGAGCAATGAAAATGTTTTCATTTTCCTTTTCTAAGCTTTGTTGCAAACTGGCAATAATAGCATGCACACTTTTTAAAACAGCAATGGTATCTACAAATTCATTGACGGTAACCGTCTTCAAAAGACTGTTGGCCTCTTCGTGGCTTAAATTCACCCCGCTATTTTGCAAAAACACAATAATTTTCTGCCTATCTCGCTCGATGCGCAGGGTATTCTCCTCTACTTTTCGGCGTAATTCATAGATTTTTTTGTCTATATCATCTTGTGTGTTCTTCCAAAATTCATAAAACTCTTTCTCGGGCGCGGCCACCTGTTTGCCAATGGACAGTTCTGCAAGTTCTTCATTAATAGCACTATTTTCCTTGGTAAGCCTTGCAATATCTTTTTTTATTTTTACCGCTTCTTCATTAAGAAGCAGCGTCAACACCTCATCCAAAAAATCGTTCATATCTGCATTAACAGATTCTTTGGTATCCGCAAGAACGGCAGGCAAAAAAGAACTTTCTTTGGCCTTGTCAAATTTTTCGGAAAGCTCTAAAAAATTGTCTACTTCTTCATACACTTTACCAAAAGACGTATTAGCCATGGCAGCATTGTGTGTGCAAAGCAGGAAACCTAATATAAAAAGCATTTTAAATAACATATATTCTCCATAAGTATGCATAGTGTACACATATCGTCGTAGCAAGCTGGCAAAATAGATTAAAAACGTCCCTATGAGAAGTCACCCCACATATGCACGGTTAAAATACTGACAAATCAACATTTTACTACGCTAAAACGATGTAGCGCATTCTCCGCATATTGTCAAATTTGCGTGCACAAAAAATACAGATGACAACGAAATATAAGTAGGCTGCTAGGCATAGTATAGCATCTTTTCAAACAAGCAAAAATAGTATATCTTTTTTAAAGTTTACGCACAGCATCCAAGAACCCTTTTTCCTTTACACAAAAAGTATGTACTATCCGCTTTTTTTAGATAT
>CAYJHX010000458.1:0-1656 GCA_964369395.1 uncultured Desulfovibrionaceae bacterium | reverse complement strand
AAAATACACTAACGACTTCTTTACAAGCTGTCCTAAAACAGATAAATCGTAAAAAATATCTCTACTCTCTCACCCCAAAAAAGGATTCTCTCATGGCATTAAAAGAATTACGCATCCCCTTACAACAAAACAAGCCCCCCATTGAAACATCTCTTTTTGATTTTTTCAAAATGGGGCCTGGGCCTTCTTCATCCCACACCATGGGCCCCATGAAGGCCGCTAAGCATTTTGAAAATCTCTGCCAAACCCTTCCCGCTGACATTTTAAAAGATGCTCAAAGCATCCATGTAGAGTTGCTTGGCTCACTTAGTGCCACCGGCGATGGGCACGGCACAAAACCCGCCATCATTGCCGGCCTGCTGGGACACGAGCCGGCCTCATGCCCAGCCAACCTTTTGGGGCAAGTCGTACCAGAAAAACGCTTTACCATATATCTAGGTAGTGGTGGTCACGTGCAAGTACATACGGGCTTGAATTTCATTCACAACGGTTCCCTTACCCATGATAAACCTTTCAGTAATACCTTAATCTTTTCTTTGCAAGACGAAAAAGGCGGCATATTACTTAGCCAAGAGTATTATTCTGTGGGTGGAGGCTTTATTCAATGGAAAGGGTGGCAACCTGCCGAACTTGGGAAACCCTGCTTTGCCTATAATTCCATGGCACAATTGCGCGAGCATTTACACACTTCGGGGCTAAACCTCCACGAAATTATTTTGCAAAATGAATCAGCCATTACGGGCATGGCGCGTCCCAAAATTCTTGAAAAACTCGAAGATATCATGGATGTGATGATAGCCAGCGTAGTGCGCGGTTTAAACGATGACGGCGTCTTGCCCGGCACCTTAGGCGTACATCGTAAGGCTAGCCTCATTTATGAAAAAGCTTTGTCCATGCCGCATCCTCACGATAAATTCATGGGCTGTATCAATGCTTATGCCTTTGCCGCTGCAGAAGAAAATGCCAGTGGCGGGGTTATCGTTACGGCGCCCACTTGCGGCTCTGCCGGTGTAATGCCTGCCCTGCTCTACGCCATGCGCTATGATATGAATATTGGTGAACGCGCCTTACAAGAAGGGGTGCTGGCTTCGGCGGCGGTGGGCTATCTTGCCAAGCACAATGCCGGCATTGCCGGAGCAGAAATGGGCTGCCAAGGGGAAATTGGTGTGGCCTCGGCCATGAGCGCCGCCATGCTGAGCCATGCTAAGGGAAATCCCGTCTATATGATTGAAAATGCCGCAGAAATTGCCCTAGAGCATCATCTGGGCCTCACCTGCGACCCTGTAGGCGGCTATGTACAAATACCTTGTATTGAACGCAATGCCATGGGCGCCATAAAAGCCTACAATGCTTCACTTTTAGCCGCATGCCAGCAAGGGGTACACCATATGGTCACTTTAGACGCCTGCATTCAGGCTATGTATGAAACAGGGCGCGACATGCACGAGAAATTTAAAGAAACAAGCTTAGGTGGCCTTGCTGTGTGCATGGTCGAATGTTAATTTTCTAAAACATTGTGTGATGTTAGGAACAGTACCTTTTGCGGTACTGCAAAGCGAGAATCCTGCACAATTCTTAAAATTGTTAAGGAAACGCTGATGAATTATTTTCTTGAGGGGGGAAGGGGAACTTTTGCCAAAGCCCAAAAGCTTCCCC
>CAYJHX010000457.1:0-1659 GCA_964369395.1 uncultured Desulfovibrionaceae bacterium | reverse complement strand
AGCGCAAAATAACTTCTACAGAGCGCACCTTAGAAATATCTTCCATTTTTAAGGTAAGTTTCGATTGCGGAGAAATAAAGCCGGTGTTGGGCTCTAGCACAACACTTGGGCCGTCGCTGTCTTCAAAAAAAAGATATCCGCCATAGGCAAGCAGACCTAACAAAAGCACAATAATAATTTTGGGAAAAAGAGAACGTTTTTTCATAAGAACCTATAGGGTTTATATTGTTACATTTTCGTAATTTTGTCTATTCTACATGTTGTTTGTACAAGTGTTTCTTTATTTTATGTTTTTCGCGCATATGTTCTTAGGAATGTTATGAGTACATACAGGGAAAAACGTTACACAAAGGCTTTCATAAAGAACTATACAATGTCCGCAAGGACTTGTCATTATAAAGAAGAGGAAAAATTTTTGAACGTGAGTAGGTTGCCAAAAAAATCTTTTTCAGAGGTTTTTTGTGCTATGTCAATGAAATGGGGAAAATACGCAACCTTTGCTATTGACAGCGCATAAGAAATTTGTTCTTAAAGTGTAGTACCATAGGAAATGAATAAAGCGAAAGCGAAGGATATATGTACGATAGTTGGCATAAAAAAGGACAAGGCGCAGAATTTTCCCCACGAGATACGCAATGGCTTGTTAAAGCTTCACAAAAAAGAGCTGCAGAACGTGAGCAAAAAGCGCAACAGGGACAAGGCGGGCCCCATCACGGCCCTATAGATCCCAAGAAATTGCGCGAGGCCATGGTGCGCCGTTTGCGTGAACAGACGGGAATTAGCGATGAGAACGTGCTACGAGCCATGGAGTCTGTGCCGCGTCACGAATTTGTACAAGAAGTTTTTCGTATGCAAGCCTACGAAGACCGCCCTTTGCCCATTGGTTTTGGGCAAACCATTTCGCAACCTTCTACCGTAGCCTTGATGACCCAATTACTGCGCGTGGAAAAAGGCATGCGCGTGCTTGAAATAGGCACAGGCTCGGGCTATCAGGCGTCCATATTATCCCACTTAGGTTGTATTGTGTATACGGTAGAGCGTATTCCAGAATTGTATGAAGCTACACGCCAGCTTTTTGCTCGCAAACTTCCCATGAGAAATATTTATATGCGGCGAGACGATGGCACTTTGGGCATGCAAGAAGCAGCGCCTTTTGATCGTATTTTAGTGACAGCCGGAGGCCCAGAAATTCCTAAGCCTCTTGTGCGTCAGCTAGATGAAGGCGGCATTATGCTTATCCCCGTGGGAGATCAAAAACGCTCGCAACGGCTCATGCAGGTGCGCCGAGAAAAAGGCACGGTGCTGGTAAAGGATGTGGGGGGGGCTGTGTTTGTGGATTTGATTGGTGACCACGGCTGGTAACGCGTTGAAAATAGGCTGCCTGCTGCGTTAAGTGCGCTTTTTGCTCCAGTCATGTACCAGAAGAGTACATTCCTTGCGTAAAAAACTTTGCTTGCCTTGCATCCAACCTATTTTGAACACGCTACAGGTGGTGGTTGAAAATAGGCTGTCTGCTGCGTTAAGTGCGCTTTTTGCTCCAGTCATGTACTAGAAGAGTACATTCCTTGCGCAAAAAACTTTGCTTGCCTTGCATCCAACCTATCTTGAACACGCTACTGGTGGTGGTTGAAAATAGGCTGTCTGCTGCGTTAAGCGCGC
>CAYJHX010000456.1:0-1664 GCA_964369395.1 uncultured Desulfovibrionaceae bacterium | reverse complement strand
CCCTTACCATTCTTATGCGTACAGACATTTAACAGTTTAACAGCATAATATAACATAAGCCCCCCAAAGCTTCGGCTTTGGGGAGCTTTTCTTTTCTAGAGACCTCTGTGCAATTAAAAATTATGGATTGCTTCGTCGCTGTGCTCCTCGCAATGACTTGGTATTACAACGAAAGTCATTGCGAGCGAAGCAATCCATGTATTTTAGCATTTTTAAAAAATGTGCAGAGGTCTCGATACTGACTTGAGAGTTTTGCATAATTCTTAAAAATGGCTAAAATATAAAGATATCTATGCATCACATATATGTTCACATAAGGCATGAAAAAAGGCATGAATACAAGCTTCATCTTCTACTAAATTCATGACACTTGGTGAGTGTAGCTGTCTTTCTTTAAGTCCTTGTAAGCTTGGCATGGTAAGGCATATTTTAGGTAAGCCTTCAAGTGACGGTACGTTTTTGCATACGTTCTTTTCGGCTTGGTTTATAATGAGAATTTGCTTATGCAGGCCAAGTTCCTTAGCCATAGTTCCCACTTGCGCTGCTGTTTCCAGTGCACGCATACTTGGCTCTGAAATGACAAGCAAGCAATCTACATGAGCCACAGTACCGCGCCCCAAATGCTCTACTCCGGCTTCCATATCGACTAAAACCCATTCCTTACGCTCAAGCACCAAATGCGCTAAAAGCGCCTTCAATAAGGCATTACCCGCACAAGCACAGCCCGCGCCGGCTTGTACGTCGCCCATGACTAGAAGGCGTTTTTCCGCAGCGTCTTTGAGATGCCCTGTGGGAAGGGACACAGACAAGCTTTGGGGTAAATCGCTAACATTGGGATTTAAATCCATCATGCCGGATTGGGCGGGGTAAATTCGTTCTGTAAGTAAGGCTTCGCGTGCCATAAGCGATTCTGGAATTTCATCACAGCGAAGGCCAGACGCTTGGCCTAAGCATTGCGCCGTATCGGCATCAACGAGCCACACCGCCTCCCCTTTGGCAGCAAGATAATCTGCCAACAAAGCAACTATTGTTGTCTTGCCTACGCCACCTTTTCCGGCTACTGCAATTTTCATAATTTTTCCGTGTATCTGTTAGAAATGGAGGGTTTAGAGGTGTATGCCCTCTAAACCCTCCATAAAGTCATTATGCTTGCAGACCTAAGGCCGTACGTTTTTGAATAATACGTTTATCAATAAGTTCTGCGGCTTTAATGGGGTCTGGTTCTACGGCAAAGCTTGCGCCAACTAAGCCCTCAAGGCCATTTACAGCAAGATCTGTAACTGTAGCCGAACCAAGAATATTAGGCGGTAAACCAAGATGCGTATAAATACCGCTAGATACGGCATAAAGACCAATGGCGGCGGCTTTTTCTGAATACCATTCAGGGGCAGATGCAGCCACCGGCAAGTCAGCAATATCCACGCCCAAAGCATTGGCAAGTAAAGCGCAAAGGTGAATAATTCTGGCATTATCCACACAGCTCCCCATATGCAATACAGGAGGGATGCCAAGGGCATTACATACAGCCTTAAGGCCATCGCCTGCGTGGTCAGCACTTTGGGGTAAAAGCAAGCCGGCTTTCCCCACAGCCCCTGTGACACAACCCGTCACAAGTACTAAAATATCCTTTTTTATAAGCTCTTTAATAAGTGCAACGTTGGCAG
>CAYJHX010000455.1:0-1668 GCA_964369395.1 uncultured Desulfovibrionaceae bacterium | reverse complement strand
CAAGGCCGAAAGAGTCAGCCCCACCACAAAAGGTGGCCATTGTTGCACAAAGGAGGGGATACCTTCCCAAACCCAAAGGGCCGTCTTAGGTGCAACAAAAATATAACAGCTTATGCAAGACACAGCCCCTACTATGGCCGAGGCCGTGGCTGCCATAGCATGAGAATGCTTGAAAAGCACAAGGCTTATATAAGGCACAAAGGCAGTAGCGGCAATGACGCTCCAACTGGTGGTATAGATAAGCGAAATAATTTTCCCTTCAATTTGTGCTGTATACCCACTAACCAACACACAAAAAACCACGGCAACAAACCATGTTGCTTTCGTAGCTTTTTTCGAAAAAATATCTTCTGTCAACGAAGCACTGGCTATATGAAATAACGCGGTGCACGTAGAGATGGACGCCGAAATAATAGCCAAACTAA
This sequence comes from uncultured Desulfovibrionaceae bacterium, assembly GCA_964369395.1. Taxonomy (GTDB): domain Bacteria; phylum Desulfobacterota; class Desulfovibrionia; order Desulfovibrionales; family Desulfovibrionaceae; genus CAYJAD01. The sequence continues at coordinate 1,243 of CAYJHX010000455.1, read as the reverse complement.
AAATCTGCTTGCTTGTACCGGGAAGTAGCATATGTACCAAAGTGGGAATGGCCGTATCAGTATTTTGTGTTTCGGGTAAAATAAGCCGCGCCAAAGCAGAAATAAAATACATACTCCCCACAATGAGTAACAATACACTCGAAGCCAATAAGGCGGCTTTTTTTACTTCTCTTTTCTCTTGTAAGGCAAAATGGCGTTGAATCATTTGTGGTTGCGCCCATACAGCCACAGAGGTAACAATAACCAATGACCAAATAAAATAACCAGAGTCGCCGGAAGATAAAGAAGTAAAACCATTATTGGCTTCGGGAGTAGCCGGCAATTGCGCCAAAGCACGTACGCCCTCCACAGGGCCACCCACCATAGACAACACTTGATAGGCTAGTAAGCCAATACCAATGAGCATCACCGCCCCTTGCATGGCCTCTGTAAGCAATACGCCGCGCATGCCACCCCACATTACAGCTATACCCACAAGCACAGCCAAAATCCATATGCACACGCTTAAATCCACAGGGAAAATTTCTGCGAGCATCATAGCAGCACCCTTGATGACCGCAGCGCCGTATACCGAAAGGAAAAAAGCAAAAATAAACCCTAAAATCTTACGCAAAAACGGAGCATTATGCCCTAAAGAAAGTAATTGTGCCGGGGTACGAGCTTGCAACTTTACTTGCAATTGTTTCGTAGGCCACGCCAATACAAAGTACACAAAAAGTGTTCCTAGCAGCACATTACCAAAGGCGATGAGCATCATTTGTAAACCATACTTATAGGCAAGTCCGCCAAAGCCAATGAGCGCCACAGCAGAAATATACGCCGCCACATAGGCCAAAGATTGTACGCCAAAACCAATTTTTCCACTGAGTAAAGCGTCTTTTCCTGCCCCCATGCGCGCCAAGCCTAAAAATACGGCAATGTAGGCTATCCAAATAAAAATTTCCATTACGTGCTCCTTCTTCCCTTATCGTTCTTCCAATACGCATTGCCTAGCGTCAATGCTCCATGAGACCCCACGCAATGCATTGCGCAGAGATTTCATGCGGACTTACTACAACCCTACCCTAAAAGCCCTTGCGCAATACATTTTGCAAAAGCCTTACAAAACAAAAAAGCCGCTCCCTATGCAGAAGCGGCTTGTATGCTTTGTATATCTTACCTAAGATAACAGCAAAGACCCTTCCTGCACCGGTACAAGAGGGTAATAATAATAGTTGCTAAAAAATGTATGTGCTTTTTGCAT
>CAYJHX010000454.1:0-1675 GCA_964369395.1 uncultured Desulfovibrionaceae bacterium | reverse complement strand
TTAGCGCCGATGGTACCTTTGCGGCTAAAACCTTAATGACCAAATGTCCTTCTAAATACGAAAAGCAAAATCGCACCTAATACGGCTTTCCTTCTTTGTGATATTTTTTGCATAAGAAGGGGCGGGCGTATATCTTATTGTAGGTTTTTTCTTACCTACTCTGTTTTTTTGCGCGTGGTGTCCTAAAACGACGAATTTTACGTATCTCTTATCTTTGGAGTAAGCATGTATATATTTGCCTTTGCCATGTTGATCGTGGCTTTATTGTGTAGTCTTGGAGGAGCTGGCCTTGCGGTATTACAACTGTACCAAGGGCGCGCTTCTGCTTTGGCCTTTATTGAAAAAGTGCAAGCGATTATGACTTTTGCTTTGGTCATAGCCTCGGCTTTGTTGTTGCACGCTTTATATTGGAACGATTTTTCTTTGGTGTATGTGGCCAGTTATACAGATCGCATACTTCCTGTATTTTATCGTTTAACTGCTTTTTGGGCTGGCCAACCAGGTTCCTTGCTTTTTTGGGCCTTATCAGTAGCGGTATGCGGTACGATTTTTTCGTTTACTAAGTCATATAAACAACTTACCGAAGAAACCCGTTTATGGTTTTGGATATTTTTCTTGGTCGTCATGGCTTTTTTTGCGCTGTTACTCACAGGGTGGAGCAATCCCTTTACGATACAACACCCTGTACCCGAAGACGGTAGAGGGCTTAATCCTCTTTTGCAAAACCCTGGCATGATTATCCATCCGCCGCTTCTCTTTTGGGGGTATGGGGGCTTTATTATTCCTTCTTGTCTGGCACTGGCACAATGCCTTTCTGATAATGAAGAAATAGAAAGCTCTTGGGTTCTGGTGGCTCGTCCCTTTACGCTGATTGCGTGGCTTTTCCTTACTGCTGGCATTATTCTTGGTGCTTGGTGGGCTTATTTGGAATTGGGTTGGGGCGGTTATTGGGCTTGGGACCCTGTGGAAAATGCGTCCATTATTCCTTGGCTTATTAGTACTGCGGCCATCCATACGACCATCATTCAAGTGCGTCGCCAAAAATTGGGGCGCGTCAATGTGTTCCTCATGGCGTTGACCACCATATCAGCTTTTTTTGCCACCTATTTGGTGCGTAGCGGTGTGGTAGATTCTGTACACGCCTTTGGCGATGGTGGCGTAGGTGTACCTTTATTGATTTTCATTATATCGAGCACGGTTCTTTGTGCAGGCATTGCCTTTATTGGGTATAACAGCCGCAACTCTCTAGAAGGTATAGACAGCCGTGAGGGCATGTTGGTGATGACAGCGTGGATTTTACTGATGTTGTCCATTATTATTTGTATGGCTACATTATGGCCTCTTATTTCTTCACTATGGTCAGCGCAATCGCAAGGTTTAGATGCTGCCTTCTACAACAAAGTGTGTTTGCCACTTTTTGCATTGATTACGGTGATTTTTTCTTTTTGTCCGTGGCTTGGCTGGAAAGGCGGCGTGCGCGACTGGAAAAAAATGGCTGTAGTGGTAGGCGCTTATGTGCTGACGGGTATGGCTTTATGGTTTACCGATCATAGACAACCTACTGCCTTAGTGGGTGCTTCGGCTGCGGTGGGTGGCATGGTATCCTTAGTGTTGTTGTGTATGGAAAAAGCGGTATATAAAAATAGAAATAGCCTTGCGGCCCATGGTGTGCACT
>CAYJHX010000453.1:0-1675 GCA_964369395.1 uncultured Desulfovibrionaceae bacterium | reverse complement strand
GACGCATGGAAATTGAGCGTTAAGTTTTTATAAATTTTATAGTCGGTAACGAAGTTAAATTCCACGGCATAATCATCTTCAGTAAGATATAAGCCATAGCCGGCATTAAAACTATCCAAGTGCTGTGCCATTTCGGCGTCGTTGGTACCACCATAGTAATTTACGGCAAAGGTGTGCTTCATATCTTTCATAAAGCTCACATCTTTCACGCGCACGCCAACACCCCAGGTACCAATAAGAAATTCACCGATAACATCTTCTCTATCTAAATAGCGCGAACCATTGCTCCCGAAAGAAGAAAATTGATTGCGTCCGTTACTGCCGCTGATGGTGGGCATGCGCTCAGAACCATTGTCTAAATCGTCGTCATCACCGGTGCTGTACCAACCGTACAAACCAGGAGTACCCCAATCCATTTTGTATTCAGCCAAGAGGCTAAAATAAAAGCCGGAACGATCATACTCTTCGGGGCCAAAATCTGCATTCCCGTAGTTAACATCAAAGGCGAAGGTAAAGGGCGAATCAAAAGTAAACTCTCCGGTAAGACCACCGTGCCATACATTACCGTAAGACTGTAAACGTCTACCGGTATTAGTTACAGGATCTTCTGGATCTGCGGCCCCAAGAAAGTCAGCCGGTACACCCGTCACAGGCAAAAGGCCTTGTTCAAGATCAGAAGTTCTGCTGGCAGGGTCGCCACGAAAAGTATTGGCACCCACAGCGGTGTACATAATCCATGGATTTAATTTAAAGCCATCAAAGGTCATAGGCAAAGAAAGCCCAAACATATCTACGTTATCCAGATAATTATCATAATCGGCATGGACATATTCTTGCTCATAATTGTCGTTGAAGGGGCGAGCCCAAAAAGCCGTCATGCTTACATTGTCTGTAAATTTATTATTCAGCAAAATACCTGCCACATCATTGACAAACACTTGCGAAGTGCCGGTAGTAAAGGAAGGTAGCCCCATGCCTTGCAAGCCCATACGCACTTTCAAAGTAGACTCTGGTGTTACGTAGTCAATATAAGCGCGTTTTACTTCTACAACGGTACCGTCAGTACCAAGGGCGGCACCTTCATCTTGCGTGCCCCACACACTTTCGCCCATTTCAAAATACACAGTTCCGGAAAGAGACTCAGAAGCCACAGCGTCAATTTGAATACGAAAGCGTTGCAAAGCATTGAAAGAGTCATCTCCTTCATAGCCGTACACATTATTATTCCCTTCGCCGCCATGCCCATATTCAAAGGTCATAATGGCTTGTCCCTTCATTTTAAAGTCTATGGCATGGGCACCGGTCACACCAGCAAAGAGTAATCCTGCGGTTAAAAATAATGTCGCTAACTTTTTCATGTAATCTTCCTTCCTCATAAATTGTATGTGTTACACACAAATTCGTATACAAGAAAAAGAAAAGGCTGGCAAGATTTTTGTAAAAAATTTTTTACCCATCCCGCCAATATACACAGATTAGCCCTTTTATCTGCCTATTTTTTGTACTAGAACCTGTTCATATAAACAAGTGATACACGCATTTCCAAATATTCAAAGATACTTCTTGGGGGGGGCGGCCGCCCCAACCCCCCCCCCAAAGGGAGTAACCCCGTTTGGAACCCATATATATTTTTTTTATTTTTAAAATAAACATTTAAAGTTGAAATATGCGCAAT
>CAYJHX010000452.1:0-1683 GCA_964369395.1 uncultured Desulfovibrionaceae bacterium | reverse complement strand
CGCATACTTCGATTTTCTTGCAATGGACACCAGCGCTAGCAAAAATCGCATGGATGCTTTGCTGTCCATTTGCGTAATTGCTCATTCTTCGCAAACGCAAACGCCTTCGGCGCCCTTTGGGTGGCTGCTTCGTCGCTACGCTTCTCGCAATTTTCGTTTTGTCTTTTTTTCTGAATCTCTTGACATATTGCCCGCTAGAATGGTAGCATGCCAGTTAATACATTACGCATAAAAGCCATTGTTTTCTTTTGGTAATACATTATTATTTATGCGAAAAATACTTTTAAGGAGATATCATGCTAGACACTACCAACGCCAAGGCCATTCAACGTGGCAAGGATATGTTTGCCAGCATTTCTGGCGAAAAGCCTTCTTTGTTTAATAAAGCCGCTTGGATGGGCAAGGTTATGGATTGGAGTATGCGCAATGAGCAATTCAAAGTGCAGATTTTCCGTTTTGTAGATGCTTTTCCTTCCTTAACAACACCAAAGCTGCTTACAGATCACATTAAGGAATACTTTGGCGAAGAAAAAGACATGCCAGCCTTCCTTTCTACCGGAGCAAAAGTTGCCGGTATGTTGGGTTCCTTTGGCGGTAATGTGCTCAATAAGGTTATTTCCGGCAATATTCACGAAATGGCCAAGCAATTCATCGTGGGTGAAAAGACTGACGATGCTTTAAAAAATATTATCAAATTGCGTAAAGAAGGCTTTGCCTCGGTGGTGGACGTGCTTGGCGAGGCAACTCTTTCGCATATGGAAGCAGAAGAGTATGTGTCTACATATTTAGAGCTGTTGGACGCCATGGGCAAAGACCAAGCTTCTTGGGAAGGCCTTGGAACCAAAAGTAAAGAGAGCGACGACTGGGGCCATGCGCCTAAAATTAATGTAGCCATTAAACCTACGGCTACCTTCTGCTTGGCTAATCCGCAAGATTTTGAAGGCTCTGTGGTAGGTATTTTAGAACAGGCCCGCCGTGTGTGCAAACGCGCTGTAGAATTAAATGCCTTTTTCTGCATTGATATGGAGTCTTACAAACATAAAGACATTACCATTGAAGTGTATCGTCGCTTAAAGCTAGAATTCAAAGACTACCCACACATTGGTATTGTTTTACAAGCGTATTTAAAAGATACCGAAAAAGATACCGCCGATTTGATTGCTTGGGCACGTCAAAATAATACACAAATTTCTATCCGTTTGGTAAAGGGTGCCTATTGGGACTATGAAGTGGTGCGCGCAAAACAAATGGGCTGGGAAGTGCCTGTGTGGACCATCAAGGCCGAAAGTGACGCTTGCTATGAGCGTGTGACGTATAACATTTTGAAAAACAGCGATATTTGCCACTTTGCGTGTGCATCGCATAACGTGCGTACCATTGCCGCCACCATGGAAATGGCTAAAGAATTGGGCGTAGACGATTCTCGTTATGAATTCCAAGTGCTTTACGGCATGGCAGAACCTGTACGCCGCGGTATTTTAAAAATTGCCGGTCGTGTGCGTTTGTACGCTCCGTATGGAGATATGGTACCCGGCATGGGCTATCTTGTGCGCCGTCTGCTGGAAAATACCGCCAACGAATCTTTCTTGCGTCAAAGCTTTGTGGAAGAAGCCAGCCTTGATAAACTGTTGGAAGATCCACATATAACCGCCGAACGCGAAAGAGGCGAAAGAGCCGCTAAAC
>CAYJHX010000451.1:0-1687 GCA_964369395.1 uncultured Desulfovibrionaceae bacterium | reverse complement strand
AGCAACGCATCCATGTTTTTCAACATTTTTTGGATTATGCAGAGGTCTTATATTACAAGTACAGCTTTTTTACAAAACTGTATGGATTGCTTCGCTCTTACTTTTCTTAGACTCTTTGTAGTGACTTTCGTTGTAAATTTAAATCATTGCGAAAAATTCGAGGAAAGAGAGGAACGAAGTAATCCATATTTTTATACAACAGCCTGATAAAGCAGAAAGTGGGTTTATACTTCAATACTTTCACCCGGATTTAGAGAGGCACAGCTACACTGCGGGGCGTGTTGTGCCAATTCTTTTTCAAAAGCTTGGGTATTGCTTTCTAAAACAGGGAAGGTTCCCCAATGCATGGGGATCACACGTTTTGCGCCAAGCAGGGCGCTGGCGTGGGCGGCTTGGCGTGCATCCATGGTGAAAACACCGCCGATGGGCAGGCAAGCTACATCAATAGGATACAGTTTGCCCCAAAGAGCCATATCTCCAAAAATTCCTGTGTCACCTGCGTGATAGAGGGTTGTCCCACTAGGTAAGCGTACGATAAAGCCCACAGGAAGCCCTGTAGTAGAAGTGTGCAAGGCAGGTACCATGGTTATATCGACACCTTTATGGCTGACAGTTCCTCCAATATTAAAGCCGATGCCGTTAAGCACCTGTTCTTGAGGTACGCCTTCTTCCATAAATTGAAAGGCTGTTTCGACAATACAAGCCAACATGGCTTTGTGGGCTTTGCAAATGTCCACAGTTTGTCCTGCATGATCGCTATGGTCATGAGTTACCAAGACGACATCAATGGGGGGCAGGTCGGCAGATGCGATGCTTGCCGTGGGGCATCCATCAAGGAAAGGGTCTATAAGTATACGAACTTCTGCATCTTCAATTAAAAAAGCCGAGTGACCAAGCCAAGTAATTTTTGCCATAAAAAACTCCTGTTACATGGTTTAATAGTTCTATCAGTTTGTGAAAAGTATCGATAATGTGTTTTTTACCGTCGTCGACAGACTGATTAAAAGTGTAAAATGCTAGAAAGGTGAATTCTTTTGTGAAAGAAGTGACACCTAGGGCGCACGATAGCTGTAAAGTTTGTCCTGTATGTATCTAACGACCAAAAGCCCTTTGAACAGACTTTTCTGGTACTAGATTAGAACAAGAAACGAGTTTAACAAAGTAGATTGCATTTTTCAATGGCTCAACATACACGTACATTGACTTGACAGCAAGCGTCTTGCAGGATAGGAAGTAAGTCGCTATGCGCCCGTAGCTCAGTTGGATAGAGCGTCAGCCTCCGGAGCTGAAGGCCGTGTGTTCGATTCACGCCGGGCGCGCCAAGTAAATCCGCCAAAATTTGGCGAAATCGTTAAAAAATTACTAAAAAGTCAAGATGAAGCAATAAGTCAAAAGCTTATTGCTTTTCTTTTATATTATTGCTCATTTCTCTCTTGTATGTCGCCAGCAGAGCTCTCATTACATTATGTATCGACGTGGCGGACGTGAAAGTAAACTCATTAAAGAGCTCATTGGTAAAGCTTCTCAAGGTATGACCGTTGCTAACGCTAACCTTATTCGCTCTGAACGCATGGCTAATAAGGTCAGTTGCGCCTTGTACTACACTGATATACACGGGTTTTTTTCTGACATAGAGACCTCTGCATAATTCTAAAAAACACTAAAATACATGGATTGCTTCGCTTCG
>CAYJHX010000450.1:0-1692 GCA_964369395.1 uncultured Desulfovibrionaceae bacterium | reverse complement strand
ATTTAAGCAAATATTCCTATAACTTCTCGTGGCTTGGGCGACCCATTATTCAATATCCGCAAGATATAGTGGCCATGCAAGAGCTTATTTATACAGTACAACCTGACCTTATTATTGAAACGGGCATTGCGCATGGTGGTTCGCTCATTTTATATGCCTCTTTGCTGGAGCTGAACGCTTTGTGCACAGGGCAAGAAGGAGCTCATGTATTAGGTATAGATATTGATATACGCGCGCATAATCGCAAAGCCATTGAAGAGCATCCTCTTTTTAAGCGAGGTCGCATTACCCTTTTTGAAGGTTCCAGCATTGATGAGGGCATGATTGCAAAGGTAAAAGAATTTGCCCAAAAATATAAAAAAATTATGGTGCTTTTAGATTCTAACCATACCCATGAACATGTGCTGGCAGAGCTTAATGCCTATGCCTCTTTGGTGAGTGTAGAATCGTATTGTGTCGTTTTTGATACTGTTGTTGAACATATGCCGGAAAATGCTTTTCCCAATAGACCTTGGGGAAAAGGGGATAATCCTATGACGGCAGTAGAAGCCTTTTTAAAAACGCAAAAAGACTTTGTCATTGACCACAAAATAGATGCGAAGCTTTTAATAAGTGTGGCCCCTAGAGGATACCTTAAACGTATAGCAAGGTGTTAAAAAATGGCTTTTTCTTATGCGTCCTCATTTTTTGTAATCCAAAAATACAGCGTTTTATAAAGCACTTCTGCATCGATGGGTTTTGTAATGTGATCATTCATGCCTTGCGAAAGGCTGATTTCTTTGTCGCCTTTCATGGCATGGGCCGACATGGCAATAATGGGAAGTTTCGCGTATTTTTCTTGCTCGCGTATTTTTTTCGTAGCTGTGTAGCCGTCCATAACAGGCATTTGAATGTCCATAAGTATGGCGTCATAGGTATTTTTCTCTAGCATGTGCAAAGCTTCTTGCCCATTTTCTGCCACGTCTAAAGTATAGCCTGCAGCTTGCAAAATTTCACTTGCGACAAGCTGATTTATTTCATTGTCTTCTACTAAGAGTAGATGGCTGGTCATGGCTGATGCTCGTAGACCAGTTTTATCAAAATGTTTTTCCTGTATTTCTTGTTCAGACGCTTGAGGCGCTAAGGGGAAAGTAACGGAAAAAGTGAAGGTTGTTCCTTTGTGTAGCTCGCTTTCCACCCAAATATCACCGCCCATGAGGTTGATAATGCGTTTGGAAATGGCAAGTCCAAGCCCCGTGCCGCCGTACTTGCGTGTGACAGAGTTGTCTGCCTGTGAAAAGGCGGAAAAAAGTTTTTCCACTTGTTCTGGCGTTAAACCAATGCCTGTGTCGCTGACGCTAAATGTACAACGTAACTCTTCATCGTTATGTATGGAACTTTCCGCTTCTAAGAGTATTTTTCCACCGGAATCGGTAAATTTGATGGCATTGCTCACAAGATTAAACGCTACTTGCTTAAAGCGTAAGGCATCGCCAAGAATGGGGACTTTATGGTGTTCGCTGCAAGATATGTCTAGAATAAGGCCTTTATCTTTACATATATGCCCGTATAAATCCATAACTTCTTCCCCAATACCGTGCAAGATAAAGGGGCGTTGTTCCATTTCGAGTTTGCCCGCTTCCATTTTAGAGAAGTCCAAAATGTCATTGATGATGCGCATGAGGTTTTTAGCAGACAGAGATATTTTTTCTA
>CAYJHX010000449.1:0-1693 GCA_964369395.1 uncultured Desulfovibrionaceae bacterium | reverse complement strand
CTATAGCGCCGAGCCCTATAGCACCGAGTCCTATAGCACCAAGCCCTATAGCGCCTAGTCCTATAGCACCAAGCCCTATAGCGCCTAGTCCTATAGCACCAAGTCCTATAGCGCCTAGCAACTAATAAACGATATATCTGCACCACAAAGAAATTTGTGGTGCAGATATTTTAGGAAACGTTGATTAAATGCCCTTTTGTTCTTTAACTAAAACCTCTGCACAATTATTTTCAAGTATAACTTTGCTAGTAGAAAATAAAAAACTGCTCAAAGGCTAAAACTAAACACGCAGAGATAAAAGCTCGAAAATCAATCACTTAATAGTGAAGTAAAGCTCTACCTATTTTTGATTTTCGGGTGCATTAGCTACCGTTAATGCTTCATGAGACCCTACGCAATGAATTGCGCAGAGGTCTCTATCTGTTAGCGGACGAAAATTTTGTTAAATCAACGTTTTCTTTATTGTCTACTGTGTCTGTTTGGGAGCGAAGGTACATTTTGTTTTCGCCACTGAACGATTTTTTCATCTTACGTTTTTTGCTTTTTATGAAAGCAAAAATTCGTGTAAAGGCTTCCACGTAGCTACCATCGAGGGGATTATGTCAGAGATTACCGTTACAGAACACGTGTTATTGCATCAGCATCGTAGTCCTTATGCCACAGGACAGTTTACCGGCTTACTGTATGATCTTATCTTATCAGGAAAAATTATTTCGCGCCGTGTGGCTAAAGCCGGTTTGCTTGATATTTTAGGGGGCACGGGCGATGTGAACGTGCAGGGTGAGCATGTACAAAAATTAGATGATATTGCCAATAATGTCATGATTTATCGTATGGAACGCTGCGGTACTTTGTGCGCCATGGGTTCTGAAGAAGAGGCCGAGCTTATTCGCATCTCTCCTGATTTTCCGCGTGGAGAATATATTCTTATTTTTGATCCTTTGGATGGTTCTAGTAATATTGACGTTAATATTAATGTGGGCACCATTTTTTCTATTTTGCGTCGTCCCCGTGGCTATAGCGGAGAGGTGACCATGGAGGAAGTGTTGCAAGCGGGACATCAACAAGTGGCCGCAGGTTATATGCTTTATGGGCCATCGACCATGTTGGTATTTTCTACGGGGCAGGGCGTACACGGTTTTACGCTCGATCCTGGTGTGGGCGAATTTTTGCTTTCGCATCCTAATATTACCATGCCTAAACGTGGCAAGGTATATTCTGTCAACGAGGCTTACTGGTCTTATTGGGACGATGCGGCAAAAAAATGCGTTGATTGGTTTAAAGATCCTGAAGCCGACCATCACACCAACTATACTGCCCGCTATGTGGGCTCTTTAGTGGCCGATTTTCACCGCACGCTTATCAAGGGCGGTATTTATATGTACCCTGCTGATAGTAGAAAACCTCAAGGGAAATTGCGCCTCATGTGCGAAGCTTCACCTTTGGCTTTCTTGGTGGAGCAGGCAGGCGGCAAGGCTACCGATGGAAAGAAGCGTATTTTAGATATTGTGCCTTCTACTTTGCATCAACGTACGCCGCTGTTTATTGGTTCTGCCTCGGAAGTGGATGATGTGACGCGTTTTTATGAGGAGTGTTGTCCGAATTTTGTAGTATAGCAGTCGGCTGAAAAAGGGCAAGCTACTTCGTTAAGCTTGTTTTTTCTTTCGGCATGGACCAGAAGAGTCCTATGCCT
>CAYJHX010000448.1:0-1696 GCA_964369395.1 uncultured Desulfovibrionaceae bacterium | reverse complement strand
GTGATGCACATTCTACAAAGGATTTTATGGGGGCTTTTGATACGGCGTTGTCTTTGCTAAAAGATATTGGCTTTAGCGCCATTACCACGTACCAAAAGCGACAAGAAAAACTCATAGCTATTGAATGATAATAAGTATATATTGTTAAATCTTTACGCAAGTGTACGTCTTTGCATAATCTTAGAGCTTTTTAACTGCGCAAAGTTTTTACATGAAGAAGCCCGTTGTTCGGTAAAGAACAGCGGGCTTCTTTAGTATATGCGTTTATGTTGTGTTAGGCCTAGGTGCTTGTATTTTCTACTTGAGCCTTCGCCACAAGGATGGTCATTTCGCCATCGCTAAAGGAGTCGTAGTTACCCACGCTAGTTCCTTGTGTCCAGCTGGAATCAAAGGACAAGTTGCCGCTGGCATCTTGTTCAACGCCATCGATCTTGTTAAACAAGTCGTCAGTACTGGTGGTGCTGGCATTGTTGAGGGTATCGCTGAAAACAATAAATTCCGTATTGCTAAATTGATCGTTTTCAATCATCTTTTCCACATTTTCCTGATTGCTGGCATTGGCTAAAATAACGTCTATGCCATCTCCGCTATCAATCATTAAGTGGTCAAAGTCAAAGCCGTTGGTAGCATCGCGGTCATAAATTTTAATAAGATCGTCGCCGCTTCCGGTGCCAAGGCCTTCTATGCTGGTGATATTTACATTTTCGCCGGCAATATAAAGGTTGTTACCAAGGAAAGCGAGGGTTTCATCATCATCGCTATTGAAGTTCAGTGTATCAAAGCCTTCGCCACCATGAATATTTACAGAGCCGCCACTGGCGGTATTTAGGCTGTCCACATTAATAGTGTCATCGCCTGTGCCGCCATCAAGAGTTACAGAATCACCACTGGCCGTGTTGATGGTGCCTACGCTAATGGTGTCATTGCCGCCATCGCCGTCAATAATGACTTTTTGGTTGCCTACTATGGTGGTATCAATGGTGTCTACGCTAATGGTATCATTGCCGGCAACAGAGTTTGCATCTTGTACCATGCCTTCGCCATAGATGGCGCCACTATTCATGGTGCCTACAATAATGGTATCATCGCCGCCTTCGGATCCACTGGCTAAATGCCAACCGTCACCCAAAATAGAACCACCTTCCATATGAGTTACTTTCACGGTGTCATCGCCGCCGCGAACGCCATCATAGAGGTTGCCGTCGGCGCGAATTTTGGTGCCGTCCATATATTCTACATTGATGCTATCATTGCCTACTTGGCTTTGTTTATAGTTTTGGAGAGAATCACCATAAATGAAAGTATCTTCTCCATTTTTGTCGGCAATGTTAATATCGCCTTGGGTGCCGATGGCGGTTTCTACATAGATGGTATCGTTGCCAGCGCCCATAAGTACACCGTTGACATGGGTATTGCCATGCCCTGCACCAGAATAATCGCTAAACTCTTGTTTGTATTCATTGCCTACGCTGTTTTCATCGCGGGTATGCACGATAGAATCATCGCCTTGTAGGGTGCCCACTTCGTAAATAAGACCCTTATCGTCACCTATGGTTACGTTGGACGTATGCGTTTCACCGGTAGGTTCTTGTGCTGTGTAGTTAAAGACGATGTCAGCAGAACCCATATTGTCAAACTTGGTAACAAGGGTGTACTCGCCGTTAGGGGCAATTTCAAATACAGTACCGTTGGTATG
>CAYJHX010000447.1:0-1697 GCA_964369395.1 uncultured Desulfovibrionaceae bacterium | reverse complement strand
ATGCGCAAAGCAATAACATTTTCATAGGTACGCCCATCGCCCATGACGCCCACAGTCTTTAACGGTAAGAGCACAGCAAAGCCCTGCCATACTTTACGATACCAGCCGGATTCTTTGAGCTCTTCTTGTACAATTTTATCGGCTTTGCGTAAAACATCTAAGCGCTCTTCATTGACTTCGCCCAAAATTCGAATGGCAAGGCCGGGGCCGGGGAAGGGGTGGCGCCACACAATGGAATCAGGCATGCCAAGTTCCGCGGCAACCTTACGCACTTCATCTTTAAAGAGTTCGCGCAAAGGCTCAATAAGCTTTAATTTCATAGTATCGGGCAAGCCACCCACATTGTGATGGCTCTTAATCACCGCGCTGGGTCCCTTATGCGAAATGGACTCAATAACATCAGGATATAAAGTGCCTTGTGCCAAGTAATCCACTTTGCCGAGGGCTTTGGCTTCTTCGTCAAAGACCTCGATGAAGGTATGTCCGATGATTTTTCTTTTCTTTTCAGGATCATCCACACCTTTAAGTTTATCAAGGAAACGGTCTTGCGCTTGAACAAATTTCAGATTTAAATCAAAATGTTCGCGCAAGTAAGAAACAACTTCGTCCCCTTCGCCTAAACGCAACACGCCATTATCCACAAAAATGCAATGCAAACGGTGCCCAATGGCCTTATGCAAGAGCACCGCCACCACCGTAGAATCAATGCCACCGGACAAAGCGCAAACAACATGGCTATCTGGACCCACTTGGGCTGCCATTTCTTCCACGCAACGCACACAGAAGGACGACATGGACCAATCGGCTGTAACGTTTGCAACTTTAAAGAGGAAGTTGCGTAAAATTCTTTCGCCATCTACGCTATGGTGCACTTCGGGGTGAAATTGCACAGCATAAATTTTGCGCGCATCGTCGGCCATGGCGGCCACTTCTAAGGTAGGCGTGCTGGCGATGATGGAAAATCCTGCAGGCACGGTTTTCACCTTATCGCCATGACTCATCCAAATACGGCTAGTGCCCTTGGTATCAAGGCCATCCCACAAAGGAGAGCTTTTTCCCACAAAAGAAAGTTCTGCAGGGCCGTATTCACGCGTGACAGATTGCGCCAATTGCCCGCCCAAATTTTGTGCCAACAATTGCATACCATAGCAAATACCCAACACAGGCACACCAAGATCTAAAAAGCCTTTGTCTAAAATAGGGGCGTCGGCCTCACCTACAGAAGCAGGGCCGCCAGATAAAATAAGAGCATCGGGCTTCATGGCTGCCACAGTTTCTGCGGTCACATTGCAAGGATGAATTTCAGAATACACACCAGCCTCACGCACGCGACGCGCGATAAGCTGGGTAACCTGTGAACCATAATCAATAATAATGACCTTACTTGGCATAAACTGTTCCTTCTGTGAGGGGTTTGGGAGGGAAGCTTTTTTTGAGGGGGAAACTTTTCTGAAGAAAAGTTTCCCCCTCAAACTCCCCCTTCAAAAAACTTTTACATTGGCGATGTCAGTTCAATCTTGGACGACAATCTTGCCGCCATGGAGCTTTTGAATTAAAGGTATACAGAGGAGAAGCATATCTCCTCAAGAGAGCATCGGTTACAAAGTATTACATTTGTACCATTTATGACTTGCTTACTTTAAATTAAAGTTATTTGGAAAGGGGGTTTGGGGGAAGAACCTTTTTTCAAAAAGGTT
>CAYJHX010000446.1:0-1703 GCA_964369395.1 uncultured Desulfovibrionaceae bacterium | reverse complement strand
CGCACCAGCTCTTGCGCCTTGTTGGTATTGGCGTCCATATCCTTACCAATCCAAGACACATGCTCGCGCAAGTTGGCCATTTCAAACATATAGCGGTTCATGCCGGCTCTTTCTACCGTGCGACGGAAAGTGGGCTCGTGCATGCGCGGCGAGCAAGAGCCCACCACAACGCCATCAAGTTTATATTCTTTAATGGCAGCTTCTATGGCTTGTTGACCGGGTTCGGCACAAGCATACATAATGTCCACAGCGTGTACTACCTCGGGATAGGTACGCGCCATTTCTGCCACTTCGCTACATTTCACCGTGCCGGCAATATTACTGCCGCAGTGACAAATAAAAACGCCTATTCTCATGAGCGCACCTCCGCAGATGCCAATTTATCCAGTAAAGCGGCGGGGCTTACACACAATTTGTTTAGGCCCAACTCTTTGGCATTGTGACCAAAGGCAAGACCCATAACTTGTGTAAAATAGAGCACAGGAATGTTAAAGTCTGTCCCCATGGCCTTAGAAGCTTGGTCTTGGCGTAAATCAAGATTCATTTGACATAAGGGGCAAGCCACTACAATGGCATCGGCACCCATATTGTGGGCCAATTGCAAAATCTTACCAGAAAGTTTTGCTGTCATGGGGCGCTCAGGAATACCAAAAGATGCGCCGCAACAGTTGGTTTTTAAGGGGAAATCCAGCACGTCGGCACCGCAAGCTTTCAAGATGTCTTCCATCATTTGCGGATTTTCTGGACTGCCAAAATTCATGATTTCTGCAGGGCGACTCATCAAACAGCCGTAATAAGGCGCTAAACGAATACCCTTGAATTTTTTAGCAGCGCGACGTGTCAAAGCCTCAAGGCCAAAGGTTTCCACAAGGCTTTGCATAACCGAAGTAGCTTCGGGCAATTGCGCAGCTACGGGAGCATCCAACAAGCCATTGACTCTTTCTTTAAAATCAGCATCTTCCATACGATGAGCTGCATGACGCAAGTTAGAGAGACAAGACGGACAGCCCGTTAACAGTTTTTCTGCTCCGGCAGTAGCAGCAATGTCTAAGTTACGCGCGCACAAGGCAGCGGAAAGCTCTGTAGCTACGGCGTGAGCCGGAGTAGAGCCGCAACAGTTCCAATCGGACAAGTCGGCCAGCTCAAGGCCAAGGTCGTCACAAACAACCCGAGTGGACATTTCATAATCTGCCGATGTTCCTACGGCCGAACAACCTGGGTAATAAGCAAGTTTCATGCTTTTTTGCCCTCCTCACGGCAGCGTTTTTCATAACGTTGTAAAATACGGGAAATAGCCTCGGCACTTTCGATGCTATGCGGCTTGAAAGGCAATTTACTCTTGCGCAGTGCCGTGGGGGCTAAGTCTACGTCTGTCCATAAACGACCAGAACGCAACATATACAATACCATAACGCCCATTTCGTAAGTACGTCCGGTAAAACGAACCGTATCAAGGAAGGATTGCCAAAAAGCATTGACTTTGGGCACGGCAAAAACGCCCTTATGGCGTGCCATATGGCGCAAATGTTCCATGATTGCCGCAATATCAATCTTATTAGGACATCGCTGCGAACACGTAGAACAAGAAAGGCACATGGCAATGGATTTAGACTTGAGCACAGTTTCTAAATTTCCCAATTGCAAATGCCGTAAAATTTGATGCGGTTGCAAATCGTACACAAAAGACGCCGGACAGCCCGCCG
>CAYJHX010000445.1:0-1704 GCA_964369395.1 uncultured Desulfovibrionaceae bacterium | reverse complement strand
TGCGCATTACCCTTCCTCAAACAGAAGCCTTCGCGGCTTTAAACCTTGCCGGAAAAGCATTTGCCGTATTGCCCACATGGGAAAAATCCTTTGCTGTGGCATCGCTGCCCGCTGCCCTTATCCCCTAATTCCTCTAGAAGAGGGCAAGGAGGGTACCTCTTGACAGATGCCCCGTTCTAAAGGTATGATAAGAAGAATTTATCCCATTCTTTAATCACATTCAGGAAAATCCATGTCCGATTCCATACCACAAATTGTGTTGGTGGGGCGGCCCAATGTGGGCAAGTCCACCCTTTTTAATCGTCTTATTCACAGCAATCGAGCCATCACCCACGACCGTCCCGGCGTTACCCGCGACCGCATGGAAGGTATTGTCCGCAAACACGGTGAAGCTCTTTACGGCATTGTGGATACCGGAGGTATTACCCTTGATGCCCACGCCGAAGTAACCGAAGGGCCCGAAGGTATTCGCGGTTTTGAAGCAGACATTTTGCGCCAAGCCGAAGAAGCCCTCAGTTCTGCTGTAGCCATTGCCTTTGTGGTAGACGGACGCGACGGTCTTCTTCCTTTAGACGAATACCTCTTGGCCCATGTGCGCCGTATGAGCAAACCTACCCTGCTCATCATCAATAAAGTAGATGGCGCCGAGCAAGAAAACCAAATGCTGGCCGAATTTCACGGCCTCGGCTTTCCCGTCCTTGGGGTTTCTGCCGAACACGGGCACAATTTGCGTCAATTACGTGAAGAGTTGCTAGAACTCATCCCCGACGATTGGGAAGAAATTGCTGGTGCCGCACAAGAAGCAGGCCTTAAACTTGCCATGCTCGGGCGCCCCAATGCAGGTAAATCGTCCCTTATCAATGCCCTTCACGGAACTGAGCGCATGATTGTTTCTGATGTGGCAGGCACCACCCGAGACAGTGTAGACGTACAAGTAGAAATCAAAGGCGAAAAGTACACCTTTGTGGATACTGCAGGTGTGCGTCGTCGCGCAAAAATTACTGATACTGTAGAAAAATATTCGGTAAATTCCGCCATCAAATCCAGCACCAAGGCCCACGTAACCCTGCTTGTTCTTGACGCCACTGAAGGTGTCAGCCAACAAGACAAGCGCCTTATGGATTTATTGCACGAACGTAAAACCCCCTTCATGATTTTGGTCAATAAAGTAGATCTTGTACCACAAGCCAGTATCAAACAATTACAAAAAAACTTGGCAGAAATACTGGCCTTCTGTTCTCATGTTCCTGTCTTGCTGGTATCGGCCCTAGAACGCCGCGGACTTGCCAAAATTCTCCCCCTGGCTAAGCAAATTCACGACGAATGCCAAGTGCGCATTCCCACAGGCCAACTCAATAGAGCCATGGAAAGCGTTCTTGAACGTCACCAACCGCCTGTCATCAAACGTGTGCGACCTAAATTTTTCTATCTTACCCAAGCAGAAACCGCGCCGCCTACCTTCGTTTTCTTCGTCAACGATGCTGAAAGAGTGTCCGAAAGCTACGTGCGCTATCTGGAAAAATCTTTGCGTAAGCACTTCAAAATACTACACGCCCCCATGCGCGTGCATTTACGCTCTTCGCATAAGAAAAGAACAAAATAAGATTTTTTATTGAGGAAGGGGGAGGAAAACTTTTTGGCGCTAGCAAAAGTTTTGGGGGGGGGGGGGGGGGGGGGGGGGGGGGGGGGGGGGGGGGGGGGGGG
>CAYJHX010000444.1:0-1707 GCA_964369395.1 uncultured Desulfovibrionaceae bacterium | reverse complement strand
TCAAAATATTTTGTATTATAACTACCTTTTTTGTCATATTTTTTTGAAATCACAAGGAAAGTGAAATATTTCACGATAGGACACTAATATATTTCGTACCCTGTTTTCTCTGTAAAGTGCGCATATGTCAAATCAGATTGTATTTTGTCGGAAAAAGCATCAGCTTTCAGAAAAGCTACAAACTAGCCTTTGAAAACACTGCCAGAAAGAAGAAAGCTCTGCATAATTCAAAAAAGCATGGATTGCTTCGTCGCTTCGCTCCTCGCAATGACTTGATTTTATAACGAAAGTCATTGCGAGCGTAGCGAAGCAATCCATGATTTTTTAATTGCGCAGAGGTCTCGAAAATACTTTTCAAAAGGCGTAAGATACAAGAAAGCTGCACAACCCAAGGTGCGCCGCGTATAAGGATATACACAAGCAGTTTGGATTGTGCAGCTGACGTAGTAGCTTAGGCCTTTTGGGCAAATTTTTAGTACATGCCGCCCATGCCGCCCATACCACCCATGCCGCCCATATCGGGCATAGCAGGCATATCTTTCTTGGGCTCTGGTTTATCGGCAATGGCGCATTCGGTGGTCAACAATAAGGAGGCTACGGATGCAGCGTTTTGCAAAGCTGTACGGGATACCTTCTTAGGATCGATAACACCTACTTTGATAAGGTCTTCAAATTCACCGGTAGCAGCGTTGAAGCCAAAACCGTCTTTGCCTTCACGTACTTTTTCTACGATGATGGAACCTTCAAAACCGGCATTGTGTGCGATTTGACGAAGAGGTTCTTCGATGGCGCGGCGAATGATGTTGATACCAGCAAGTTCGTCATCATCCACAGGCTTAATATCGCCGAGCACTTTAGATACGCGAATAAGTGCAGTACCACCGCCAGGCACGATGCCTTCTTCTACGGCAGCGCGGGTAGCGTTAAGAGCGTCTTCTACGCGGTCTTTCTTTTCTTTCATTTCTACTTCAGTAGCAGCACCTACGTGTACAACGGCTACGCCGCCCACGAGCTTAGCAAGGCGTTCTTGCAATTTTTCGCGGTCATAATCGGAGCTAGACTCTTCGATTTGCGCACGAATTTGCTTTACGCGAGCTTTAATGTCTTCGCCTTTACCGGCGCCGTCTACGATGGTGGTGTTATCTTTATCAATAACGATGCGTTTGGCAGTACCAAGTTCGTTAAGGGTCAAGTTTTCAAGTTGCACGCCGATATCATCAGAAGCAACTTGGCCGCCGGTGAGGATGGCAATATCTTGCAACATGGCTTTACGACGATCGCCAAAACCAGGAGCCTTAACAGCAACTACTTGCAAAGCGCCACGAAGACGGTTTACCACGAGGGTAGCGAGAGCTTCGCCTTCTACGTCTTCAGCAATGATAACGAGGGGGCGATTTACTTTTGCTACTTGCTCAAGCACAGGCAACATGTCTTTCATGTTGGAGATTTTCTTTTCAGTGCAAAGGATATAAGGGTTATCCATTTCGCAAATCATTTTTTCGGCGTTGGTTACGAAATAAGGGGAAAGGTAACCGCGGTCAAAACGCATACCTTCAACCACATCCATGGTGGTTTCAAGGCCTTTGGCTTCTTCTACAGTAATAACGCCTTCTTTGCCCACTCTGTCCATGGCTTCGGCAATGATATTACCGATGGTAGCGTCAGAGTTAGCAGAAATGGTACCTACTTGAGCGATTTCTTTTTGAT
>CAYJHX010000443.1:0-1709 GCA_964369395.1 uncultured Desulfovibrionaceae bacterium | reverse complement strand
GCGTAGCGAAGCAATCCATGTATTTTAGCAATTTTAAGAATTATGCAGGACTCTTCATAAGGTTTCCCAATGCTTTTACCAGCCTAGCAGATTGGTAAAAGCATTGGGAAACCTTGAGTTGTTCGTGTGTTTTTAGTGCAAGCGAATAGTACAATCGAATGGGGGGTTAAATATCAATAACCACTTCCATGAGCCTGCGTGCATAAGGATCATGGGTTTTAGCTATATCTTTGACATCCATAACTTCTGTTATAACACCCATATGCGCAAACATAACCTTATTGCACAGATAGGTAACGGCCGTGAGGTCGTGAGTAATAAAAACAAATGTAAGCTTGTACTTGGTTTGAAGTTCGCGTAGCAAATCCATAATTTGTACTTGTGTATGCGCATCAAGAGAACTGATGGCTTCGTCAAACAAAATAACTTTAGGATTTATGGCTAAGGCCCTTGCTATGCACACCCTTTGTAGTTGGCCGCCGGAAAGCTGATGAGGGAATCTGTCTAAAAAGCTTTCATCAAGGCCCACAGCGTGCAAATATTCTAGCACCTTTGCCTTTCTGTCGACTTTTTCCCCTGTTCTTTTACGCAATACATCCACAGATTCTTTAATGGTATCGTACACCGTAAAACGTGGGTTCACTGAAGTCACATAATCTTGAAAAACAATGCTTATATTGTGGCTGAGTAATTTTTTGTTAGCCTTATTAGCATAGGGTTCTTTATCTAAAAAGAAGTACTTGCCTGCGCTGGGGGGCAAAAGCCCCACAAGAATTCTGCCAAGCGTGCTTTTTCCGGAGCCGCTTTCGCCCAATACGGCAAGGCAATCCCCTTCTTCTACCTTAAAAGAAATATCATTGAGCACCGTTTGCCAATCTCCGGTGAGCTCACTTTTAAAGCGCATGGTAAGGTTTTCTACCCTAATCATATCATGCCCCCTTCCAAGCTTTTATTAAAGGCTTCTAGCACTAATTTTTTTTGATGCACCAATTGTTTTGTGTATTCATCTTGTGCGTGTTCCTTAATATGTTCAAAGGTACCCCTATCCACAATTTTTCCCTTATTCATAACAATGACATTGTCAGAAATAAGTGAAGCCACCGCGAGATCGTGGGTAATAAATATCATGGTGACACCGGCTTCTTTGAGGCGTACAAATTCTTTCATGATTTCATACTGCGTCACGCTGTCAATGGCAGTGGTGGGTTCATCGGCTATAAGAATATCAGGGTTCAGTGTCAGAGCAATGCCTATCATAATACGCTGTAGCATACCGCCTGAAAGTTGATGCGGATATTTTTTCATAACTTCTTCAGGCTCATCTAATTGCATTTTTTGCAATGTCTCAATGCATTTGGCGTGTATTTCTTCTTTAGTCCATTTGGTATGTTCTTCAAAGGTTTCCTTCATCTGATAGCCAATGCGGTATAATCTATCAAAGCAGACCATGGGATTTTGTAATACCATGGTCATGCGCTTGCCGCGCACCTTTCTCAACTCTTCTTTGGAGGCATGCAAAAGGTCAAGGTTACCCAACATGGCCTTGCCCTCAATGGTGAAGTTGTGGTCAAGCAAGCCCACGATGGCCTTCATGGTCATGGTTTTTCCAGAGCCACTTTCACCAACTATGCAAAGGCATTTACTTTTTTCTAGGTCAAAAGAAACGCCTTTTACCAGTTCCGAGGTTTTCTTTTTCCCTTTAAAAGTGA